>CAZBKC010000132.1:0-8262 GCA_964492345.1 uncultured Steroidobacter sp.
CCGAGTTGCCCCGTGGTCTCGGTGTCGCCGCTGACTCCGAGATTCACATCAATGAATGGCTGCGTCGGAATGGCCAGCGTGGTCAGGTTGATGACGCCACCGCCGAACTCGCCGGGGAAATTCGGCGAATAAGTCTTCTGCACGAGTGAAGACGCGATCACGTCCGTCGGGAACAGATCCAGTGGCACGGCGCGACGCATCGGCTCGGGACTCGGCAGCGGCGAGCCGTTGAGCAATGCAAGTGAATAGCGATCTCCCAGACCGCGCACATACACGAATCCACCGCCCACCACGCTCAAGCCGGTGACGCGCCCGAGCGCGCCCGCGATATCGCCCTCGCCGGTTCGCGCGATATCCTCGGTCGACAGCACGGTGATGACTTGCGTCGTCTCTCTCTGCACATCGCGATCGCGTTTGCCTACGACGACTACGCCGGGAATGCCGCCCGGCATTGCGACGTCAACCGAATCGTCCGGAGCGGGCCCAAGAGCAGCCGTGGTCGCGGTTGCCTCCAGCGGAGCTTCAGCGTCGACATCGACCGGCGCCTGGGCGAAGGCCTGGGTGGAAAACGCGGTTGCGGCGAGGACCATGCCCCATGTGCGTGGTTTGGCCATGTGAGTTCTTACCATTGAGTTGAAAAATTCAGATTTCCCCTGCGGCGGATCTGGGTCCGCCGCAGGGGAAGCGCGATCAGTCGGCGAGCGACGGCAGCGACGTGCAGGCCGTGCTGGTCGTACCGAAGTTCGCGGTTGCCGAGTTGCAGGTCCAGCCCGCATACCAGGTATCGGTGGCGTCCCTCACCGCGCCCACATAGGTCGTGGTATCGAACGCCGCATCCAGCGTCTTCGGATCCGTCGCGACTGCGGCCGCTTCGTTCGCGCCATTGACGAACGTATTCGTCAGCGTCGCCGTGAACGCAGCATTGTTGTTGGCGCCCGCATTGAAGTTTGCCGCGACCTGATCGGCGGTGACACCGCCCGAGCCTACGAACTGCGTCGCGGCGCACTGCATTACGACGGACTGCAGGACCGGTGGCCCCACTTTGTCGGTGGCGGCATCGGTTGTCAGGATATTGCTGCCATTCAGGCGCAGGCACGCCATCGGACTGGTCACCACGCCGTTCACCAGCATCGCGTCGGCCTTGCCGCGGAAAAGCATTGCCGCATTGTTGCCGGTGGCAGGATTGCGGTGCACGAACGTGAAGTTCGCAATCTTCATGTGCGTCCGCGGCGCCTGATCTTCGAGCGTATTGGCGGAGTCGAGTTCGATGATTGAATCCGGATTCCCCGACGTCTTCTGGACTGCGATCACATACTGGAGCGTGCCCTTGTAGCCCGTATCCAGGTCGATGCTGTCGTCGTCCGCACCAGTCACCACGACGTGGCGCATGTTGGCGCTGCCGCCGAAATTCTCGAAGCCGTCGTCCGAACTGTTGTGCGACTGGAAGTAGTCGATGGTCGTTGCGCTGCCCGCTCCCGAAAGCGTCAGGGACTGCAGTTCGCTGTTGGCGGAGAGCACGTAGCCGGAATAGCGGATCTGCACGTACTTGAGCGAGCCGCTGTTGTCGTCGGGCGTCGCGCCGCCGTAGTAGGCCGGGTCGACGGCACCTTCGGTCTGCCGCTCGCAGGCGACGGTGCCGGGCGCCGCAGCCGGTGCCACCGTGCAGTCCGTGACCGGTGCGCGGCCGAGCAGGACCACGCCACCCCACTGTCCCTGGGAATCATCTGTCGACAGACCCAGGACATTGTCGCGGCTCGTGAACACGATGGGCCTGGTCGCCGTGCCCACCGCGTTGATGCGATTGCCGCGGTTCACGGCAAGCCACGAGGTACCGGTCTTCGCAAACACCACGACGCCGGGCGCGATGGTCAGCACGATCGGTGCATCCGCGGTTGGAGCGGCACCGCGATCCTGCCCCACGTCGACGCGGCCATCGAGCGCATAGAGCAGCCCCGGGATCCGGTCCAGTGTCACGCTGGCGGCGAGTTGATTCGGCAACGCGCAGACACGATAGGTGCCCGTCGGACCGGTGATGGTGCCGTCATCGCGAAGACCCGCCGGATCCGCAATGGTGGGACAGCCACCGGCGGGCTCGACCAGATCTGCATCCGGATCGTCTGGCGTCGGATCTGGATTGGTCGCTGGCGGATTGACGATCGTGACGTTGCCAGCGCTTCCGGCTGAGGAAATTTCTTCAGCACCGCAGCCAGCCAGGGCAACTGCACCGGCTACCAACAAATATTTGACTCTCATCGACGCGTTCTCCCGGACGTAAATCTCTTGGTTGAAGTAGCCAGATCAGTGACTGCTCAAGGGAACAGTCCCGGGCGTATGCCTTTTGGCCGTTTTCTTGCCAGGAGAAACGTAAGCGCCTTGTCTTACAGACAGGCGACGGTCACATGACACTTGCGTTACGAAGGGGTGAATTGCGGCGATGCCGCCGAGGCCGGCTGCAGCCCAAATAGCGCTGACTTAAGAGCGCGGGTCTTCTGTTTCTTCCCTCCTCCGCTTGCGGGGGAGGGCCAGGGAGGGGGGAGCGCCAGCACACAAGCGCACCCGGATCGCTTCGCTCGCCCTCATCCCAACCTTCCCCCGCAAGCGGAGGAAGGGGGTCGAAAAGCACTGACATCCGGGACAGGAAATCTCAGCCGCCGGCCTCAAGCGAAATCGACTCTTCCACGTCCGCGCGCGAGACCAGGCGGTGCGGTGGGAAGTCGCAGATGAATGTGCTGCCCTTGCCTTCCGTGCTTTCGATCCGCAGCGTGGCTTCGTGCCGGTGCAGCGCATGCTTGACGATGGCGAGCCCGAGCCCGGAGCCGCCCAGTTCGCGCGAGCGACCGGAGTCAACGCGATAGAAGCGCTCGGTGAGCCGCGGAATGTGTTCGGCGGCGATGCCGACACCAGTGTCCCTGACGCTGATGTGACCGCCCTCCGGGTCAGTCCACCAGCGGATCGTCACTGTTCCTTCCCGCGGCGTGTATTTGATTGCATTCGACAGCAGATTGGAGACAACGGAATGCAGTTCGCTCTCCGAACCCAGCAGCAGGCGATCGCTGTCCAGCTGCAGATTCACCTCGCGGGGTCGATGTTCGAGCGACATCGCTTCACGCCGCAGGAGCGACAGCATGCCGCCGATGTCGACGGGCCGTTCGATGTGACGGCGATCGCCCGATTCCAGCTTCGACAGTTCCAGCAGATCGTTGATGATGCCGCTCATGCGTTCGGTCTGACGACGCATCTCCATGACGGGCGAATTCCAGGCCGGATCGAGACTCTGGTCATCCGCAAGCGCATCGAGATATCCGGAGATCACCGTCAGGGGCGAGCGCAGCTCGTGCGACGCATTCGCGACGAAATCCTTGCGGATGGATTCGACGCGCATCTCGCGACTCACGTCGCGCACGATCAGCAGTTGCCGCTCGGAGCCCTGTGTCCGCACCAGCGTGAATGCCAGGTAATGTCCGCCGTCGACCGGCTCGTAAACAATGACGCCCTCGGCGGGCCGGCCGTGCTTGAGATACTCGATGAACGAGGGATGACGGATCAGGTTCTCGATGCGGATGCCGACATCGCGCTTACGGTGGAGACTGAGCCAGCCGGCCGCACGGCCATTGAACCAGAGAATCTCGTGTTCGGGACCCAGCAGGATTGCGCCCTCCGGCATCGCGGTCGTCAGGCGCCGGAATTCACGGAGCAGACTGGTCACCTGGGAACGGTGAAAATTCTTGCGCCGGTAGATTCGATCGATGATGGCGATGACCTCACCCCAGGGACCGCTGATATCCGGAGGCGACTCGACGCGGCGATGGGACAGCCAGCGCTCCAGCCGGATCAGATTCCAGAACTGGATGAGCAGGTAGACGCCGAGCACGAGAGCCAGCACCAGCCACACCCGACCGACGATGAGCCCGGCCAGCCACGCGACGGCGACGGCAATGGCCAGACGCGTGCCGGCTTTCCAGCCGGCAGAAGAAATTGCGATCGGCAACTTCACGCGCTACTCCGCGCGCGTCGAGAACCTGTAACCGGAACCCCGGACCGTCTGGATGAAACGATCGTAGTTGAATGCTTCGAGGGCCTTGCGCAAGCGGCGAATATGCACATCGACGGTCCGCTCTTCCACATAGACATTGCCGCCCCAGACGCGATCGAGAAGCTGTGTGCGACTGTACACCCGTTCCGCGTGGGTCATGAAAAACGACAGCAGACGGTATTCCGTCGGTCCGAGCTGCACGGTCCTGTCTCCGACAGTGACCCGGTGACTGCCGGAGTCGAGCACCAGCCCCTCGGCTTCGATCACTTCCTCGGTACTGCCGGCCGTCGAGCGACGCAACACGGCATTGATGCGCGCCAGCAGTTCCCGGGGCGAAAACGGTTTGGTCACATAGTCGTCGGCACCGCCGTCGAGGCCCAGCACCTTGTCCTGCTCTTCGGCGCGCGCGGTCAGCATGATCACCGGGACTTCCTGCGTTTCCTTGTCGCGCTTCAGCGCGCGCGTCAGTTCGAGCCCGCTCATTTCAGGCAGCATCCAGTCGACCAGCACGAGGTCCGGCCGGCGATCCGCGATACTGGCCCGGGCTGCGCTGACGTCGGCCGCTTCGCGAACCTCGAAGCCGCTGCGGCGCAATCCGAATGCAATCATTTCGCGGATCGGGCGTTCGTCTTCGACGATGAGGATCTGTCTGGCTGCCATGAACTGAAGAAGATTCAACAGGATGATCAGTGGCCTATTTCTTCTGCAACATTACAGCAACGCATTGTTACAGTCCGATGAAGGCCGCGATCCATGCGGTAAATACTGAACAGTTGTCACATGTCACTTCTTCGCGATGGCCACGTTGTCCCGCAGATACACGGGTTGTGCCTCGTGTGCGGGACGTCCCGCTCCCTGCAACAACGCCGCCTCGCCGAGAAGTGCAATCTCCGTGGCCCGCGGCAGGGCGTCGATCGGGGTCAGGTTCGGAAATTCCTGCGCGAGATCGGGGAAGGCGCGAAACCCGGTGCCGGCGAGCCGGGTGAGTCTGCCCGGTCCGATGTCGACAGCCGCAGGTGCGCTGACCTGCTCGGTCCCGGCCGCGACGACCAGCCCTGCGGCTTCGCACTCATATACACCCCAGTACACCTCGCCCATGCGCGCATCCATGCAGACCAGGATCCGGTCGCCGATCCGGGCGACCTGCTGCGCCACCGCGGCCAGATTCGAAACTCCGACAGTCGCGAGCCCGGCACCGAATGCCAGTCCCTGCACGACACCGATCGCGATACGAACGCCGGTGAATCCACCGGGCCCTCGTCCATAGGCGATGCCGTCGAGATCGGCCAGTTGCACGCCGCCGTCATTCAGCAGGTCTCGCACCAGCGGCAGGATGAGATCCGCGTGGCCGCGCGGCGTGTCGATCGCCCGATCGATTGTCCGGCCATCGATGCGCAGAGCCACGGAGCAACGTTCGGTCGCCGTGTCGATTGCGAGAACTCTCATGAGCCACTCTTCTGCAAAGGAATGGCCAGCCCGACACGCTCCAGGCGCGTACGCAGGAACTCGGCGACTTCGTGCAATCGCGTCGTCACCGGCATGGGTGGCAGGCTTTGCAGGAAGGTGCGTCCATAGGACCGCGTCCGCACACGCTGATCGCACAGCATGATGACGCCGAAATCGTCGCGATCGCGAATCAGCCGGCCGACCCCCTGTTTCAAGGCAATGACGGCCTGCGGCACCTGCTCCTCGAAAAAGGCATTGCCGCCGCGATGTTCGATCGCCGCGAGGCGCGCCTTGAGGACGGGATCGTCCGGCACGGCGAACGGCAGTTTGTCGATGACGACGACGGACAGCGCGGCTCCTTTCACATCGACGCCCTCCCAGAAACTGCTCGTGCCGAGCAACACCGCATTACCCAGTTCGCGAAAACGCTTGAGCAGCAGTTCGCGCGGCGCATCGCCCTGCACCAGCACCGGAAACGGCGTATTCGTGCCGAGCCGTTGCGACAGGATCTGCGCTGCCTCGCGCAGCGCCCGATGGCTCGTGAACAGCAGGAACGCGCGTCCACCGCTCGCCTCCAGCACCGGCAAGGCGGCGTCGACGACCTGGCGCGTGTGCTGGTGAGACGACGGCGCATCGATCCCCTGCGGCAGGTACAGCAGCGCCTGCCGCTCGAAATCGAATGGACTGCCGAACCTGGCCGTGGCGGGCTCGCGGATGCCGACGCGGCGGATGAAATGATCGAAGTCGTCTCCGACCGCGAGCGTCGCAGACGTGCAGATCCAGGTACTGGAGTGCGTCCCGATGAGTTCGCCGAGCTGCTCCGCGACATCGACCGGTACGTAGTGAAAGGAAACGCCGTTGCGATTCACCTGCGCCCAGCGCACGCTGGCCGCGGCCGCCTCCTCGCCATGTTCGAGCAGCAATCCGAGTCGCGCTCCCAGATCGGCTGCGCGACGCCGCACCGACGCCAGCCCCGGCTGATCGTTCGCTACGCTGGCCAGCGCCTTGCTGAGATCGCCCAGCGAGAACTGCAGCGCCTCCAGCGATTCGATCACCGCGTTCGGCCAGTGCGCCGATTCATGGCGCTGCTGTCCCGGACCGAGTGCGTCCTGAAGATCGACGATGCGGCGGTCGAGCGTCTGCGAAAACGATGCCGCGACATCGCCCTGCTTCGCACTCGCCACGAGTTCGACTGCCAGGTCCCGCGCCAGCGACTGCAACTGCCAGCCGGAAACAGCGAAGCCGAGAAACGCCGAGGCGACATCCGGCAACTGGTGAGCTTCGTCGATCACGATGGCGTCGGCGCCGGGCAGCAGATCGCCGAATCCCTCTTCCTTGAGCACGAGATCCGCCATCAGCAGGTGATGATTGACCACGACCACATCTGCTGCCTGCGCCTCGCGCCGCGCCTTCATGACGTGACAGCGGTCGAAGAAACTGCAATCCGCGCCGAGACAGTTGTCGCGATTCGATGTGACCCACGGCCAGACCGGCTCCGATTCGCTGAAGCGCGCCAGCTCGGCGATGTCGCCGTTGCGCGTGACCTGCGCCCAGTCGCGCACATGAGGCAATGCCGTCGCCACTTCGCGCCGCAATCCGCGCGCGACCGCCTGCTGCTCCGCAAGTTCGAGCCGGTGCAGGCACAGGTAGTTGGCGCGCCCCTTCAGCAGCGCGACCCGCACCGGCAGACCCAGCGCACCCGTCACGGTCGGCAGATCGCGGCGGAACAATTGGTCCTGCAGCGTGCGTGTGCCCGTCGAAACGATCACGCGCTTGCGCGACAACAGCACGGGCACGAGATACGCGTAGGTCTTGCCGGTGCCCGTGCCCGCCTCGACGATCAGGCGTCCGCCCGCTCGCAGCGTGCGCGACACCTCTTCGGCCATCGCAATCTGCTCGGTGCGAGTCGTGAATCCCGGGACGGATCGCGCCAGAGGACCGTCGGCGCCGAAGATGTCATCCCAGTCGTGCATCAGCGGAACACCGCGCGAAAGCGCACCAGCGCCACAGCACCCGGTGCCAGCGGGTTGCGCAACCGCCAGCGGATGTGCGTGTAGTCCTGCGGCTTCGCCGGCCGCGTGAGCGCCGCGCGATCGAGCGAGGTGGCCTGCATCAGCGCGAGTGCCGACTGATCCACGATCGAGATCTGCCCTTCCTTGCCGAAGGTCCGACCGCCGTCGGCGGAAATGCTGACATCGACGCCGGGCCCGGTCGCGGAGTCCGGAACATAGACCGTGTTCTCGGGGATGCGCTGCGTCACTTCCATGTCGCTGACCGCAACGGCCGCGGGATTGCGAATGCGAACGGTATAGAAAATTTCCTGTCCCTGTTCCAGGATCGTCGCGGGCACGAGCCTGGTGATCTGGCCGCCTGGAACGCGCACTTCTTCACGCACCTCGGCAATCAGCGTGAGCTCGGCTTCATCCGCGGCTGTCGCCCGCGTCGCGACCAGGGCCGCGAGTATGGCCACAACCATGCAGCGCGCGGTGCCGGCCTGCAGTCTGTCCAGCGCTGTCCCGCAGAACTTGCGGCTCATGGCGCACTCCCGGGCACTCCCGGAACTGCAGGTTGGGACGGTCGCAGGTCGTGTGGGCGGTCAGAAATCATGGACATAAGCTCGATTGTGATTGGTGCCAGGCCTCTTTCAATGACACAGTGAACGACCGGTTATAATCCCGCGCTGTTTCTCCCTGCAGCCTGCAGGACCGCCTGTCAGGTCATCACCGTCCGGAGGTTTGCGTCGAAATGAGCATGAATGCGTCGCTGAACAATTGGGTGGAAGA
>CAZBKC010000133.1:0-8202 GCA_964492345.1 uncultured Steroidobacter sp.
CAGTGGCGTAGTTGAGTGCAGCGAAGAGAAGAACGAGAAGAGACGGGGCCAGATCGCCTCATCGCCTCAATGCAGTGCCATTGAGTTCTGAGTCGACTGTTGTCGCTACCGTCGGCGTGACCGGGTTCGCCAAACCCTCACTCCGTCCTTCCATTCGCAAGGAGCGCGCTGCCTTTCCTCTCTTCCCTGCGTGCGGCGAGCAAGAGTCGCGCACCGCGATGTCAGTACCGAACTTATAGCCGCCGACAGGAAACCAATGTCGCGCCGCAATTTTTTCGTGCAAGGATCGCCGCGCCAACAAACCAGCCGACGGATGCGGTGACCTTGTTGTGCGATGGAACCTGATCAGGCCTGTTGAACGATTTCAACTTTGGGGAACTGACAGCAATGAACGCAAGGAAACTTCTGAGCGGTATCTGCGCGGCGATCCTCGCCTCGCAGATGGCGCCGGCTCCGCAGGCGCATGCCGGCAACAATCACTCGACGAAAGGGAACAATCACTCGACGAAAGGGACGGTGCTGCTGAACCGGATCGGCCCCACCCAGTCCGAGCTGTATGTCGCCAATGCCGACGGCACCGGCGAAACGAAACTCCTGCAGTCTTCGGTGTTCGACTACCACGCCGCGGTCTCGAAGGACGGGCAGTGGGTGGTGTTCACGTCGGAACGCGACGGCTACGGCCAGGCGAATCTCTATCGCGCACGCATCGACGGCTCGAACGTGAAGCGGCTGACCGATCATCGCGCAGTGGATGATTCGGCCGTGTTCTCGCCGGATGGCAAGAGCATCGCATTCGTCTCGTCGCGCAACGGTTCCGGCTTCGGTCCGACCAACATCTGGACGCTGAATCTCAGCAGCGGCGCACTGAAGAATCTCACCGGTGGCATTGCCGCGGATTCCTCGAAGCCGCGCGGCTACTTCAAGCCTGCGTGGTCGCCCGACGGCAAATGGATCGCGTTCTCGTCCGACCGCAACAGCGAATGGCGCGGGCACGACTATCCGTTCGGCTGGGAGCGGACCCAGGAAACCAGCATCTATGCGATCAAGCCGGACGGCAAAGGCTTCCGCACCATCGCTGCGAATCCGGGACATGCTCTGGGCTCGCCAGTCTGGTCGCCCGACGGCAAGCGCATTGCCTTCTACGAAACCACTGTGGAAGAGACCTGGGGCGCGCGCCGGCCGGAGCGCATTGCGCTGGTAAGTTCCCAGATCGTGTCGGTCGACGTCCAGACGGGTGCGCGTACGGTGCACACCGCCGGACCGGGCTTCAAGGTGTTCCCGCAGTATCTCGACAACAGCACGATCGCCTACCACATCAAGGGCGGTCCGCTCGAAGGGCTGTACACCACGGCCGGCGCGCAGGCGCCCGTGAAGGGCGCCCGCTCGCCCGAATGGACCGCCGGCGGTGCGAAGGTGATCTACGAGAGGGTGTCGTTCCTGCCCGCACATGCGCAGCACGCGCCGATGTACAGCTTCGATTCCGACTGGACCTACCGCTACACGGATGTGTTCCCGCAGTTGTCGCGCGACCGCACGACGCTGGTCATCACGGCGAAGCACATGAACTCGTCGATCGACATCATGAATCCGGACGGTACGAACCGCGTGCGCGTCTACGACACGTCGGCGAGCACGCTGCCGCCCGATCAGATCGCGCGCGGACTCGCGGGTGCGTTCCAGCCGGCGTGGTCGCCGGACGGCCAATGGATCGCGTTTGGACTCGGACAGTGGTTCCAGGAGCGTCGCACCGGGACGGGCGATCTCTGGCGGGTGCGTCGCAACGGCACCGGCCTGGAGCAGCTCACCAACAACACGCTGCACGAAGGCTTCCCGAGCTACTCGGCCGACGGCAAGAAGCTCGTGTATCGCGTGTATTCGGAAGAGGAGAAGGGATTGCGCATCCTCGATCTCCAGAACCGCACGGTTCAGGTTCTCACCAACCAGCCGGACAACCTGCCGGGCTGGTCGCCGGACGGCAGCCGCATCGTCTTCACCCGTCGCGTGGACGACGTGAACTTCGACATCTTCACCATTCGTCCCAACGGTACTGACCTGCGGCGGCTGACGACGTCCGGTGCGAACGATGGCCATGCGATCTGGAGATACGACGGCAAGATTCTCTGGAGCACGGGCATGTACGGCTTCAAGGACGAGATCTCGCTGTACGAGAACACGTTCCAGCCGGACGGCCAGAACTGGATCATGAATGCCGACGGCAGCGACAAGAAGGCGATCACCGATACCTACTGGGAGGATGCGATGCCTCTCTATATTCCGCGACAGTAGCCCCCTGCTGTCGTGGCAGAGAAGGGCGCCGCAGCGATGCGGCGCCCTTCGTTTTGTTGTAATGAAAATAGTCAGAAAAATCATGCATATGATGTCCGGCAACATGTTTCCGGCCCGTTTGTCCTTGCACGCCTGCATTGCGACAGCACCCAAATTCAATCACCCGTGACATTCATCCGCTCAGTCCCGGGCCAGCGCTCCTGTCTACACTGGACCTGGGGGGACGGATGCGTCCGAGACCCTCGACCTGTCCCGAGGAAAGAGCATGAACCATTCAAAGTTTCTGATTGCACTGGTCGCGACGCTGATCGCCGCCCAACCGATACCGGATGCCGCGGCAGGCAACCGTGAGCAGGGCGTATTCCTGCTGAATCGCATCGGTCCTTCCGCATCCGAGATCTACATCGCCAATGCGGACGGCACCGGCGAACGCAAGCTGATCGACAGCGGCACGCTCGACTACAACGCGTCGTTTTCTGCGGACGGCAAGTGGATCGTGTTCACGTCGGAGCGCGACGGCCTGGGCAACGCCAACCTCTATCGCGCGAAGGCGGACGGCAGCGCGGCGGAGCGGCTCACCGATTCGCCGGCGGTGGACGATGCGGCGGTGTTTTCTCCGGACGGCCGCAAGATCGCGTTCGTCAGCACGCGCGACGGCCTGTTCGCCAACATCTGGACGCTGGATCTGAAGACAAAGAAGCTGCGCAATCTCACGGGACAGCCGGGCGTGCAGGGCAAGGAAGGATTCCCGAACGGCTTCTTCCGTCCCTCGTGGTCGCCCGACGGCAAGTGGCTCGCGTTCTCGTCGGACCGCAACACCGAATGGAAAGGACATCACGACGGCGCCGGGTGGGAGCACACGCAGGAACTCGGCATCTACGTGATCCGCGCGGATGGCACGGGCTTCCGCAAGATCGCATCGCGGCCCGACTACTGCCTCGGCTCGCCGAAGTGGTCGCCCGACGGCAAGCGCATCGTCTTCTACGAATCGCTGGCCGAGTACACCTACTGGGCGCTGCGTCCCAACCTGTTGCCGCAGACCACTTCGCAGATCGTGTCGGTGGATGTTGCCACCGGCCAGGATCGCATCGAACACACCTCGGGGCCGGGGATGAAGGTGGCGCCGCAGTACCTCTCGACCGATGAAATCGTGTATCGCCTCAAGGGCGGTCCGAACGAAGGCCTCTACTCGACGGCCGGCAAGCAATCCGTCGTGAAGGTCGATCGCCTGCGCACGCCGGCCTGGTCGCCCGATGGCAGGCAGGTTGTCTACGAGAAATTCACGTTCCGCGGCTGGAAACAGAATCAGAAGCTGTACAGCTGGGATCCGGCCTACGACTACCGCTACACCGACGTGTGGCCGGCTTTCTCGAACGATGGCTGGCTGGTGCTCACCGAGAAGGGCGACAACTCGTCGGTGGCGATCATGAAACCGGACGGTTCGGAGCGTAAGCGCATTTTCGAAGTCGCGACCAGCAGCCTCGACCAGGAAGCGGTGAAGCGCGGTCTGGCCGGCGCGTTTTTCCCGGTGTGGTCGCCTGACGATCAATGGGTCGTGTTCGGCGTCGGCAGCTGGTTCACGGAGCGCGACAAGGGCAACGCCGTCATCATGCGCGTGCGTCGCGATGGCACCGGTCTCGAAGCGCTGACCGACGGCACCATCAACGCCGGCTTCCCCAGCTTTTCCGCCGACGGCCAGGAGATCGTCTACCGGGTGTGGGGCAAGGACGCGAACGACAAGCGCATCTGGGGCCTGCAGATCCTGAACGTAGAGACGCGCAAGACGCGGATGCTCACCCATGAGTACGACAACCTGCCGATCTGGTCGCCGGATGGCAGCCGCATCATGTTCACGCGGCGCATGGACACGGGCACGATGTGGGGCAACTTCGACATTGTCACCATTCGCCCGGACGGCACGGATCTGCAGCGGCTCACCACCTCGCTCGCCAGCGATGGCCACGCGGTGTGGACCAACGGCGGCAAGCAGATCCTGTGGAACAGCGCCATGAACGGCTATCGCGATGAGGCGATGTTGTACGACAACACGTTCCAGCCCTATGGACAGGTGTTCATCATGAATGCCGACGGCAGCGACAAGCGTCAGATCACCGACAGCCCGTGGGAGGACTCGACGCCGCAGTATGTGCCCGCGCTTTGATTTCGTTTTGCTGTGGCGCCGGCTTCAGCCCAATGGCACTGCGTTAAAAGCGCATGGCTCTTTAATCTTCCCCTCCTCCGCTTGCGGGGGAGGGCCAGGGAGGGGGCGGTGACGGTGGCACGATGCGCCGTGAGCGCCGGGAATCCCGCGGGAAAGCCTGACCTGCAGGAGCAGACGACCATGACACATTTCACCAGTCGGATCGTTACTCGCAGCGTGGTGGTCTGCCTCGTCGCTTCGGCGACACTCGTGTTCAGCGGCGTTGCGACTGCGGCGGAAGATCCGAAAACGCCGATGTCGCCCGACCTGATCAGTCGTGCCGACGCCACACTGCTGGCAGAAGCTGCACTCGAGGCGTGTGCTGCGCGCGGCATGCCGGCGTCTGTCCTGGTCACTGATTCCGCGGGCCATGTCCGCGTCGCACTGTCCGACGATCATGCGAAGCTCGTCGGCATGATCAGCGGCAGGGCGAAAGTGAACGCCGTGGTCGACTTCAAGACATCGACCCGGGAACTCCAGGCCCGTGTCGCAGCGGACAAGGACTTTGCCGCAAGGTACGGCAGCGATGAGCGCTATCGATTCAGCCCTGGCGGACTGCCGATCTATCGAGCAGGAAAGTTCGTTGCCGTGATTGCCGTCGGTGGCGCACACAGCATCGATGAGGAGTGTGCGCTCGCGGCGATCCGTCGCCTGACCTGGGCGTCGACCGCAGCGGGTGCGCACGACACGTCCGCCTCGCCATCGAACGCGCAATGATCGATACCGTCGCGCCGTCGCGATAAACGAAAACCAATCGCTCGCGGCACGTATCTGTCTACCGCGCCTGCGAACTGCAGTAGCACATTCCTCCACACCAAGCGATTGCCGAACTCCGGTCGTCGCGAATTTCAAGAAGAAATGAGGAGGGGGGCTGATGGATCGACGTATTCTTTTTGCCGCTGTTGCCGGCGGCGCCAGTCTGATTTGCGTGACGAGCCATGCACAGGATGCCGGTGCCGAGCCTCGCCTGGAGGAGGTGCTGGTCACCGGATCCCGCCTCATTCGCAACGGCGATGACAGTCCGACGCCACTGACAGTCGTTTCCACCGAGGAAGTGCTGACAGTGCAGCCCGGCACACTGGCCGATGCACTCAACATCCTGCCGGTGTTCTCCGGTTCGCGCGGCTCGGGCAGCAATCCGACCTCGACCGGCACGGTGTCCGCCGGCAATGCATCGGCGAATCAGCTCAATCTGCGTAACGTCGGTGCCGTTCGCACGCTGGTGCTGATGGACGGACTGCGCGTCCCGCCGACGCTGATCAACGGCATCGTCGATGTCGATCTGATTCCCCAGATGCTTGTGCAGCGGGTCGATACGGTGACCGGCGGTGTCTCTGCCGTCTACGGCTCGGATGCCATCAGCGGCGTCGTCAACTACATTCTCGACAAGAAATTCACCGGCGTCGCAGCCCGCGTCAACGGCGGCGTTTCAGACTACGGCGATGCCGACAAGTACAACGCGGCCATCGCGGCCGGCACACCGCTGTTCGGCGGACGCGGCCACATCGAGGCGAGCTACGAATATCGGAAGGAAGAGGGAATCCTGTACCGCTCCGACCGGCCCTACATGAATCTGGTTGGCGTCGCGGGATCGGTGCCGGGCGGCGGCGGCGCAGGATCGGCACAGAACCCGTTCGAGATGCACAGCGATATTCGCCAGGCGCAGTACCCCTTCGGCGGCCTGATCCGTACTGCGCCGTTTGCCAACCAGACCTTCCGCACCGATGGTGTCCTGAGTCCCTTCGTCAATGGCACGCCGACCGGTACCACCGGCCTGCAGATCGGCGGCGAGGGCGGTTACTACGATTCGTCGCTGCTCGCGCCGCTCGAAGGGCATCAGTATTTCGGGCGGTTCCACTACGACATCACCGACACGTTGCAAGGCTATGTGCAGATCGCCGGCAACCTGAAGAACAACGATGTCTTCGGCGAGTACATGCTGTACGACCGCAATTTCGGCGCGACGAATGCGTTTCTGGATCCGGCCTATCAGGCGGCGTTTCAGACCGCGGGCGTGGCCCAGTTCCGCGTCACCGGTCTGTTGCAGAACGGGCCGCGCTTCGAATCCGAATCGGAGTCGGATCAGCGCGTCTACAGCGCGGGACTCAATGGCGCGCTCGGAAAATACGAGTGGGGCGTGGACTATGTCTTCGGCAGGACGGGACTGACGACGACTCTGCGCAAGAACATCAATACGCAGCGCCTGGCGTATGCGCTCGACGCGGTGCGCGATGCCAACGGCAATATCGTCTGCAACATCACGCTGACGGATCCGTCGCTTGGGGCGGGATGCGTTCCGCTGAATGTCTTCGGTCCGACGGCTGCGAACCCGGCGGCTTTCGACTACGTGATGCAGCCGACGCATTTCGACGGCGAGACCCGGATGAGCGACATCTCGGCCTACATCAGCGGCTCGCCGTTCGACAACTGGGCGGGTCCGGTGGGCGTGGCGCTGTCGGCGGAGTATCGCGATCAGTCGTTCGAGGGCGAAAGCGACGGCGAGCCGACGGACGTGCTGAACTGCGCCGGGCTCGGCATTCGTTTCGGCAACTGCAGGGACGGCGATCCGATCTGGGTGCAATCGTTCGCCGACGCCTCGAAGGTCAGTCAGAACGTCTGGGAAGCGGCGCTGGAATTCAATGTGCCGCTGGTGTCCGACCGGCTGAACCTCAGCGCGGCCGGTCGCTACACCAGCTACAACACCAGCGGCGATTACTGGACCTGGAAGGCCGGCCTCGACTGGCGGATCGTCGACTCGTTGCGTTTCCGTGCGACGGCATCGCAGGACATTCGCGCGCCCACGCTGTCGGATCTGTTTGCGCCGGACAATTTCGTCTATGTGCAACCGCTCGACCTGTTGACCAACACGACGCCGCGCGTGCAATCGCGCGACCGCTCCAATCCGGGTCTCACCGCGGAACTCGGCGATACCATCACCGCCGGCTTCGTGTGGCGGCCGATTCCCGAACTGAGCATTGCGCTCGATGGCTATCGCATCGTGGTGTCGGATGCGATCACGCAGATCAACGGTGCCACGGCGTCGCTGCAGAATTCATGCTACGCAAGCGGCGGCACGTCGCCCGCCTGCAGCCTGCAGGACCGACCGAACGGATTCACGGACACCTCGCCCGCGAATGCCGTGACGGCCTGGTACAACGTGTGGCTGAACATTTCCGAGATCGAAACCTACGGTACCGACCTGGAAGTGAACTGGAACAGCACGCTGTTCGACCGGGCATTCGCGGTCCGCTTCCTGGGCGCATACCAGCCTCACATCTATTACCGGCAGCCGAATCAGCCGGTGATCGATCAGGGCGGCGTCGGGTTCGGTCCGCTGGGTGCGGCTGCGAGTCCCAGCGTGCGTCTCACGGGCGTGGTGCAGTTCGAACCGCTCGAGAACTTCACGGTGAGCCTGATGCAGCGCTGGCGCAACTCGATGAAGCTGGGCGGCGACCCGACCCAGTCCTGGGTGAGCAACAGGGTGGATTCGTTTGCCACGACCAACATCAATCTCGCCTATAGACAGGACCTCGGCGGCAGCACCGTCGAGTACTACGTGAACGTGCAGAACCTGTTCAACGAGGACGCGCCGAACGGCGCCTACTCGGGCAACGGCACGCGAGCCGGTTTGCGCGATGGCTATGCGATGGGCGACAGCCCGCTAGCCCGACTTAGCGGATTCACTCTCGTTTCTGCTCATTCTTGCGGGCGATCGA
>CAZBKC010000134.1:0-8190 GCA_964492345.1 uncultured Steroidobacter sp.
TCTTCAACATGCTGACTACGACGTTTCAGGACGAAATCGCCCGCAATCGCCAGAATCCCGGAACCTCCGTGCCGCATATCACCTGGCGGGATCTTGCCGGCAGAGATGCCTGGGATGAAAGCAACCCGCAAGCCAACGCGCGGATCGGTCTGGAACAGACGTTTGACGACTGGCGTCAGTCGCAGGGGTTGTCGGAGGCGAATACGGTGCTGCAGAGATTCAACTCATCCACTGCGGATGATGATGACCGACTGAGGATCTTGAATCAGTGGTTAGCAGACAACGGCTTTATGAACGAGCAAGGTGGACCGACCAGCATAGAGCCGTGGCCTGGTGACTATCGAGCTGCTCGGAATCGCTGGGACAATATTGGCTGGATCCCAGCCGGATCATTCACAGGCTTGCTCCTGCCAAGGGACGAGGAGTGTCAACCAATCAGAAACATTCCTGGCGATTGTAGTGATCGACCGAGGCGGTGAGTGAATTGATGTACTTGGACGCAAGGTCAATAGTCCTATGAATCGCGGCGTAAGGAAGGCTGTTGCTTGGGTCGAGCGGTACAAGAGACTAGCTGGTGTGCTCGTAGTCCTTGTGCTTCTCTTGTTGGACTGGGTTGTCCTTGACCGATGGGGGATCAAAGGTAGCGTTTCGGATGCAACCAACGGCCATCTGGTTGCGGACGCGTGGATCTTTGCGGTATTCAACGGCGAGGAACCCCTCATCAACATTCCGTACGGCCCCGATCCACCATACCGAATGAACAAGTGCATGGGGACACGCGTAACGCGAACCGACCGTCTTGGTCGCTTTCGATTCGATGCCTTTACGTTCAATCGACCGCTAGCTGAAAAGTCTGCGCACATCATCGTTTTCAAGCCCGGATGGATATCCAGTGCAGAAAGCTCGGAGATCGCTACAAGTCTATGGGTGCCTTCGCCTAGGGCTCGACTATCGCTGAAGCGTGGCCCTGGAGAGCGGCAATCAATGACTAGACGCGGCCCCGGCTTTCCTTGGGAAAGACTGCCTTTACAAGAACGAACCCGTTCAGACGAACTGTTTGGAACTCAAACCACAGTAGTGGATGTGATGTCGCGATGTGGACACCAAGGGCTTCCCATGGCGCGTGCCGCTATGGAACACGCATTGGACATCGCGGAAACCTTCGATGAGCGAGAGCGCACCCGCGCTTCATGCCTGTACGCGATGGATGCGGCGACGAAGTTTGGTCGTAGCTGGCCTTTCGACTGCGAAAACCTCCCCTTCAAGAAACCCGTGAGCGCCGAAGTGCTCGCCGTCGAGGCCGAAGTGGTTGCAGACAGGCGCATGCGGCTTGAGAAATATTCGAAGAGACCTGGACAGTAAGGAAGTCGGTATCAACCGCAGAGTTGCCATGGATGGAAGCACAATGACGATCAATTCGTTCCTTCGCGCGATCGCCCTGATCCCGCTCTGCATCTGCGGGCTTGCCCTCGCGTCACAACCGCCACCCCGCCTGCACATCGACTTCCCGCCGCAGTGGGAGTACCGCGAACCGGTGCGCCGTGATTCCGTGCTTTATTTACACGCGCGCCAACAGCTCGAAGGCACAGCCGCGCAACGACTCAACGTTTCGGTGATAGATACACGGGCCGCGACCAAGCCCGTCGACAGTCGATCGATTCTCGGGCTGGTGGAAAAGTTGCGCGATGTGGCGTTGCAGACGTCTGTCGAGAGCAGTATCGACGTCGTTCCTATGGACGCTTCACAGGGCTACTACTTCGTTGCGACCGATCGCGACTATCAACCTGCGTCAGGCGATGACGACTATCGTCA
Source organism: uncultured Steroidobacter sp. (assembly GCA_964492345.1). Classification (GTDB taxonomy): domain Bacteria; phylum Pseudomonadota; class Gammaproteobacteria; order Steroidobacterales; family Steroidobacteraceae; genus Steroidobacter. The sequence goes on from CAZBKC010000134.1 coordinate 1,813, forward strand.
GTTGGTCGAAGGTGTCTTGCTGCGTTCCGGCTATCTGATCAACTTCACCCTGCTTACCAACGATGCGGACAGCGTGGACACCATAGAGATGATTTCAGCGCTGGCAGAGTTGCGCATCGACTGACATTGGCAGTGTGTTTACAGCGATTGCTGGCATCTGCCATGGATGGAGGATTGTTGTGCAGGGAATCGTTGCGAGTTTTTGGTTCATCGGGCTGTTACTGAGCGTTCTATCCCGGCACAGCGGTTTGGTTGTCATTTGACAACCAAGGCTCAACTCCTCTAGCCTGTGAGTGCCGAAACATGAGCCGATCCAGACATCCGAGGAAGGAAGTCGAGGAGGCAATCCGGTACGCCGAGGGATGCGGCTGGCGTGTCGATGTTGGCGGCAGTCATGCATGGGGGCGGATGTATTGCCCTTACAATAACCCGGAGTGCCGTTGCGGCGAGTTCTGCATTACCAGCATCTGGAGCACTCCACGCAACGCCTTGAACCATGCCCGGCAGCTCAAGCGTGTTGTGGACAATTGCGTAACTCGAAGGCGGGTCGCGGAAATCGGCGCCGAAGAGGAATAGCCATGGAGTTCGAGTTCGGAATGAAGTTCAAGATCGGTGCCGAAGGTGCCGATGTCAGCGAACTGGTTGAACGGCTTGGCAAGGCCGGTTGCGACGATGCAATGGTAGGCATCGGTCAGCCTGGGCGCCTTGCTCTGGACTTCACTCGCGAGGCGCCTTCAGTCAGGAAGGCGATCGTCAGTGCGCTGCGAGACGTCAAGAAAGCCATTCCGGAGGCGGAACTCATCGAGATCACGCCGGACTTCGTCGGTCTGACCGATGTGGCGGAACTCGTTGGCGTCAGTCGACAGAACATGCGCAAACTGATGCTGAGTCATCCAACAACTTTTCCCGCGCCGGTGCACGAGGGCAGTGCCTCGCTCTGGCATCTTGCGCACGTCCTGCAATGGCTCATGCAACGAGGCGATTACTCCATCCGTAAACCGTTGCTTGAGGTTGCCGACATGGCCATGCAGATCAACCTGGCCAAGGAGGCTCGGCGACTCGAAGGGGCGGTGCAGAAGGAAGTGCGGGCGCTGGTCGCGTAATCGCACGCCGTGGTCTCCCCCGCACTATGCGCGACCTATCCCACCAGCAAGAGTTTGGAAGCTTTCTCAATATTTCTTGAGACAGGTTTTCGGTTTCAGCAATGCGCCGTAAATCCATCCGCCGCGCTTTCATTCGTTCCGACTGCCGCGCACAACTTCGATGAACAGTTCGCCGTAACGCTCTACTTTTTTCTGTCCCACGCCCGAAATCATCGCGAATTCGTCCAGATTCTCCGGCTTCCGTGCGGCAATTTCCCGCAGTGTGGAGTCGTGAAACACGACATACGGTGGCACGCCGTTCTCGTCGGCCAGCTTCTTGCGTAACGCGCGCAATTGTTCGAACAGCATGCTGTCCGGAGCCTGGTCCGTCACGGGCGCCGTCCTCTTGCGGCCTTTCCTGTCACGTGCTGGTCGCGATGACTCGGCGATGCGTACTTTGCGCTCGCCGCGCAGTACCTCCCAGCTCTGATTGTTCAATATCGCGACGGGATAGCCATCCTGCGTTTCATCGATGAGTCCCTGGTGAACGAGGGTTCGCGCAAGATGCCGCCACTCATCCACGCTGCGGTTCTTGCCGATGCCGTACACGCTGAGTGACTGATGTCCCCGGTCGATGAGCCGCTGCGATTCGCCGCCGCGAAGAATCTCGATGAGGTACGCGGCGCCGTAGCGTTCGCGTCGCTGCGCGAGTCGCGCGATGCACGACAGATATTGCTGCGCTTCGAGTGTCCAATCCTTGAGTTCGCGCGGCTGCAGGCAGTTGTCGCATGCGCCGCAAGGCGGCTCGAAGGATTCGCCGAAGTAGCGCAGCTGAATCGCTCGCCGGCATTCGGTCGATTCTGCGTAGTTGAGTACTTGCCGGAGCTGCTGTCGGGCGATCCTCTGTTCGGCTTCCAGCGGTTCTGCGGTCACCGGATCGATCTTCTGTTCGATCAGGAATTCCGCCGTTCGAATGTCTCCGGCGCCGAAGTACAGGATGCATTTGGCGGGATCGCCGTCGCGTCCGGCACGGCCGGATTCCTGGTAATAGCTTTCCAGTGTCCTGGGCAAGTCGTAGTGAGCAACCCAGCGTACGTCCGGTTTGTTGATGCCCATGCCGAAGGCGATCGTCGCAACGATCACCTGTGCGTCGTCGCGAATGAACGCTTCCTGGTTGCGGCTGCGTTCGCCGGGCTCCAGTCCCGCGTGGTAAGGCAGGGCGCGAATGCCGTCGTCCCGCAGCTTCTCCGAAAGCTCATCGACGCGCTTGCGAGACAGACAGTAGACGATGCCTGCGGAGTCCGGCGTTCTGGCCATCGCCAGCAGTTCGTCATAGGTGCGACGTGTCTTTTCGCGGACTGCGTAGTAAAGGTTTGGTCGATTGAAGCTTGCGATGTGTATTGCGGGGTCACGCAGGTCCAGTTGCGAGACGATGTCATCGCGAACACGCGGAGTTGCGGTGGCCGTGAATGCAAGCAGTGGCACATCGGGGCAGCGACTGCGCAGCTGCGCGAGTTGTCGATACTCCGGGCGAAAATCATGGCCCCATTCGGAAACGCAGTGGGCTTCGTCGATGACGATGGCGTCGAGGCCCGGCTGTTTCAGCAGAGTGGGAACGACGACGCTCAGAAACTCCGGATGCAGCAGTCGCTCGGGTGCAAGATAGACGAGCTTGTAGTCGCCCCGTCGCATTGCTTCGATACGCCTACCGATTTCGCCTGCCTGCAAGCTCGAATTGATGAATGCCGCGGATACGCCGTTGTTCACCAGTTGCCGTACTTGATCCTGCATCAGTGCAATCAGCGGCGAGACGACCAGCGTGACGCCCGATTGCAGAACGGCGGGAAGCTGGAAGCAGAGTGATTTGCCACCGCCCGTCGGCATGATGGCCAGGACATCCCGGTTCGCCAGTGCATCACGGACAATGGCTTCCTGTCCGGGTCGAAACGAGTCGAACCCGAAGGTCTGTTTCAGCGCGGCAAAGATCAGTGACGTTTCCAAGGCGATGACGGCGATATCCAGCGATGGGACATCATCGCATTGCGGCGACGTTGGGCAACGGCGCAATTAATGTGCGATCGGCCGGAAATGCATTCGCAGCAATGATCGCTGCGGAGGGTGCCGACTCGATCGCGGCACTCCGAGAGAACTGCCGGGAGAACTGCCGGGAGAACTGCCGGGAGAACTACCGGGTTCCGGTCAGACTCTCCATCATCAAGCCGGTGCCGCCCTTGGAGATGTGGGCCACGATGGCCGTGCGACGATGGATCTTGGTGACGACACCGAGATTGATGGCGAAGGCGAGGTGGACGGTGGCGCCTTTCTTGAGACCGAGGTTTTCGGTTTCGATGAAGACGCCGTTGGCGCTGAGGTTGCGGGCCCGGCAAAGTTTTCCGGGTCTGCCGGGAATCGCCACGTACACCGCAGTGCGTGCACGATGACGAGTGTGGAGGCGTCTCTCCATAATCAGTTCCCCGCCGTCTCGATGTTGTCGTTATCCGGCCTGACTTTGATGCTGCGCATTGTCGACATATTTCAGGAGCACCCGCGTTTCCGGGGCATTATGCCGTGACGCATTGCTCATGCGAAGCAGGTTGTTCGAGTGTTATGTCGCACGCGATCCGGCTAGGTTGCGTCCGCAGGAATATGTCGGAAAACGAGAGCCGTGCGCAGTGCGCACGTTGGTACGGACAATGTATGGAACAAGGTGACGAATGAGCTTCGGGTCTGCTGCCAATACGTCTGTCTCGCAAAACGGGATGGATCTCAGACTGCCGATCGGTGTGTTCGACTCGGGCGTGGGTGGGCTGACAGTGTTGCGCGCATTGCGCGAGCGATTGCCGAACGAGCGGTTTCTGTATCTCGGTGACACTGCCCGATTGCCGTATGGCACCAAGAGTGCCGACTCGGTGTTGCGATACTCGATTCAGGCCGCCGAGTTCCTGGTTCGGCGCGGCATCAAGTACCTGGTCATCGCCTGCAATACTGCGTCATCGGTGGCCGTCGATGCATTGCGCCAGCGTTTCGCGCCGATTCCGGTGATCGGTGTGATCGAGCCGGGCGCCGTCGCCGCCTGTTCGAGTTCGCGCAGTGGGCAGATCGGTGTCATCGCCACTGAAGGAACGGTGCATGGCGGCGCCTATCAGCGCGCAATTTCGGTGATTCGTCCCGGATTCACGGTGATCTCTCAGCCGTGTTCGCTGTTCGTGTCGCTCGCCGAGGAGGGATGGACGGATGGTCCGATCGTGGATGCGATCGTGCATCGTTATCTTGATCCGATGTTTGCGATGCATCCCCGGTTGGATACGCTGCTCCTGGGCTGCACGCATTTCCCCTTGCTGCTGGATGCACTGCGAGTCGCCGTGGACCCGGCGGTTGCCATCGTCGATTCCGCGGCGACCACCGCCGAGGCACTTGCCGCAGACCTGAATCGTCGCGAGCTGAATGCGGTCAGCCGGCTCGAGCCGGCTGTATCCCTGATGGCGACAGATGGACCGCAACGATTCGCCAGGGTAGGGGGCCGGTTCCTGGGTCAGGAGGTGGAGGCGAGCCAGGTCGAACTGGTCGATCTGGCCCCATAGCAGCGTTCAGCGGCCGCCTGCGAGGCTGCGATTGCTCGCCGCCAGTTCCTCGTAGGCCTCGAACCGGTTCCGGCCGCACAGCTTCGCTGCGTACAGCGCGTGATCCGCGGCTTCCAGCAGGGCGAGTGTGCTCGGAAACCGCTGGCGCGTTGTGTAAGTCGCAAGGCCGATGGAGACGGTCGCCTTGACCGGTCCTTCGGATGCCATGACCTCCATGTCCGCGACGGCACTCAGCATGCGTTGCGCCACCTGTTTGGCAATGTCGCGATCTGCGCCGGGCAGGACAACGAGGAATTCCTCGCCGCTGAACCGGGCTACGAGGTCGCTGCCACGCACGCAGGATTGCAGCTTCAGCGCACAGGTTTTCACCACGTTGTCGCCGAGGTCAGTACCGTATTTGTCGTTGAGGGTCTTGAGCCGATCGATATCGACGTGCGCGATGCTGAGATCGCGACCGAAGACGACGGCCTGTGTGAATTCCCTGTCCAGCAGCCGGTCGAGCCACGCCCGGTTGAGAACGCCGGTGAGTGCGTCGCGGCGACTGGCGTCCTCGGCCTCCTCGGTGCGCGTGAGCAGCACGCTGGTGGTGGCCTGGAGATTGCTCACTTCCTGAAGGGCATGCAGATTGCGGACGGCAAGCAGTTCGCGCGCCTCTGCCAGCAGATTTTCGGCATCGTCGGCATCGAGAATGCTGGTTTCATAGAGTGCTTCGGTTTCCGGGATCAGGCTCAGGACCCGGCTGACTACGTCAGTAAAGGCTTCGTTGCCGAGGCCGACGAGATCCATGACGCGATGCGCAAGGGCGGGCAGACAGCCGGCCCGATCCACGCTGAGTACGGCTTCGGCGAGGTCGCTGCCGAGGGTGAGGCAGCGCGCGAATTTTCCGTCATCCGTATCGCCCGACACGGTGTGCGACTTGTGACTGGCGGCGACTGCTTGCCAGATCCGGTCGGGCAGATTCCAGGATCTCAGCAGCAGGGCGGTATAGGCGGCGTGATCCTTGCCGAGCTTGGATGTCTCGTAGGAAATCCAGTCCGCGTGATTGGCCGGCTGCGGGAGCTGGCTGTAAAAATCACGGGAAGCCCGATCGATGGCGAGCACGCCGATGTCCTGAAGCAGGGCTGCCAGGAAGATGTCCTCTGTGTGAGGCGCCTGGATTGCCTCGGCAAAGGCACGGGCCGCTGTGGCGCCCAGCAGCGCGCGGCGCCAGAAGCGGGGATAGTCGATACCGGCGGGGCGCAGGGCACGGACCGCAGAGACGAGCGAAAAGCTGAGAGCGAGGGTCAGTGCGGCATTCAGGCCGATAATGACGAGGGCTTGCCGAAGATTCTGACTCGGGCGCCGCTGTGAGTAGAACGCCGAGTTGGCGATCCGCAGAATTTTTGCTGTCATGGCCGGGTCGCGGCTGATCGCCGTGGCTACCCGGGACATTTCGATATCCGGATCGCGCGCCAGGGCGATGATCTCGGTCGCCACGCGCGACGGACTGGGAAAGTCCACCTGGGCCTTGAGCCTGATTTCGAATTCCTGGGGTGTCATGACGGTTGCGGTTGGGACGATGGCGAATTTACGCAGGGTCGCCGCCTGTATCGGCCCCGGAACGAACCGCTTGAGCAGGGAAAGCCGTAGGTTGCGATGCAACTTGGTGTTGACACTTAAAACCGCGCCAAACAGAATACCGGGCTCTTTATGTCCGTCTGCGGAGGGGTACCCAA
>CAZBKC010000135.1:0-8137 GCA_964492345.1 uncultured Steroidobacter sp.
AATCGCTGCCCGCCCCGCCGGCGGGCAGCGATTTCGTGAACACCCCTGATGTCAGCGCCGCGACCGGCTTCAATCCGGGCTGGGTGCATTTCGACGTCACCGCGCCGCTGCAGCAGATCGGCAGCGCGTCGCCGCTGGTCAACCAAGGCTGGCGCGTGCGCGGCGTGTCGGGCAACGCGGCGAACCTGAAGCGCTTCTATTCCAGCGAGTACAGCGCCGACCCGTCGCTGCGGCCGAAGCTTGAGGTCAGCTACCAGTGATGCGGCGGTTGGCGGAGTCGCGGTCGCTCCACAGCCACTCGTTGTCGTGTGTATCGCAAGAGAGGTCGAGGCACACCGACTTCGCGCTCGTTCGGGCTGCCGGGCACAAAGTGCTTGCTCCAGTGCGTCGATGCCAGCCTCAGCCAGCGGCTCGGTGCAGCGAATGCTGACGCATTGCGACCCGCGGTCGAATGAGCCCGTGCGGGGATGAGGAGAGCGACGACTGGCCTCCTCGAAACCTTTTGGCCAAAGATGAGTGAAGTAAAAAACACGGTCGGTGACAGCGCCGCAGTGAGGCAGCCGTTGCTGTCCATCGTGACCGGATTCCACAACTCGAAGCACAACTCGTCTCGTCTTCTGCGAACCCTTCGGGGGCTCAACGATCCGGACATCGAATATGTGCTCGTGGACGATGGTTCGACAGACGGAACGATTGACGAACTGCGAAAGCACCAGCGCGAGATGCACTGCCGTTGTACGGTTGTCGTGCAGGAAAATCGAGGTCCTGGCGGTGCGCGCAATACCGGGTTGAATCACGCCACCGGCCAGTACGTGTGGTTTATTGATGCCGATGATGATTTTGCGCCGACCGCGCTCGCCGTCGTCAGGCAACTCGCTCCTGCCGGCTACGATTTCATCGACTTTGGCATTGAACGGTTCGAGAATTTGAGTGGTCCGGTGCAAGCGTCGGTGGGCGCGCGCGTCGGTGAACTCGCGATAGCCGTCGGCGAGCACTCAATTGACGAAGTTACCAGGCTCCTCCTGATGAAGCGCATCGGCTGGCTCGTCACGAAGGTATTCCGTCGCGACTTCCTAGTGAGCCACCGACTTGCTTATCCCGAATTTTGTGTCTACGAGGACACATATCTCTTCTTCTTGCTACCTTTTCTGGTTCGGCGCTTCTATAAGAGCGACGTCATCGGTTATTACCATTGCCAAGAGCACGAGTCTGTCACTCGATCGACTGGGCGGAAGGGTCCACGCTTTTACGACCGTCTTGCCGTCGCAGCCGCAAGCTTGGACAAGGCCTTGACATTTTCCGTCGACGACGCTGAGCGGAAGCGGCTCAACGATAAGTTCGACAACATCTTCCTTATTCACACGGTGGAGATGCTAAGCTTGTCAGGCGACCGGGCGATGATCCCTCGTGTCATGCGCCTCTATCGCGAAGAGATCTCTTCGCGTGGCCTCAAGCCGATTTGGTGGGGCGGCGTTCTCCGGCGTCTCGGGTTGTCATCTGTGTTGCTCTGGCTCGTGTCGTACGTCTATCCGCCGCAACGACGATTTTTCGAGGAACTGCACTGTAAAACTTGGGGACGACCGATCCTTTTTCCATGAAATTGGGCATCAGCTATCCTTTATTTCGGGAAACTTTTGATAGGCGAGCCGCGCAAGGATTCTGAAGCGGCGCTGGAGCATTAGGTCACGATCGGACGAAAAGTACTTTGTCTCTCGGCCCCTCCACAACAAGTACCAGCATAAACGACGCAGCAGCGGAGGTTTCACCGCGCCAACCAGTTCGATGTGGGCAACATCGCCGTCCCTAAGCCCGAGACTGCTCCTCAAGTGCAGATGAGAAACGATCTCTAGAACATGAAGCGGGCAACGGCGATATCGGTACACCAATGCAGCGATGCCGTTGATTTTTGCGGTCCATAGTGTCCGATTATTTGCGAAACTAACGAGACTTTTACCCACGTCCAGATGAAGCGGCTCACTCAGAACAAGGTTTAGGCTGCCGGGCACAGGAGAGGCACCCAAGAGAGCTTCTATCTGGGTAGTCAGCGGCGCGAGGTGTGCAGTCGCCTTGCCTCGCCCCGAACAAACGATAGCGTTGCGAATCAACATAAAAGGCCCCTTGGGTCTGAGAGGGATATGAAGAAGCTTGCCAAGTCAGTATTGCACCAGCTGCGCGGATCTCCGCCCAAGAAGCCCTTTGTTTTTGAGCGACAGCCTCGCTCGAGCAGGGACGCTTCAGAAGCGGACCTCGTTCGGGTCACCAACGTACTGGCGTACGGTAGGACAGGGGAAGCGAGCTACTCAGGAAACTTGTACCCCGCCGGCTATCACACACTCGAGCTAAACGGCCGGTCGCTCCCCGGCCAGCGTAATCCGAGTTGGCGCCTGGATCGCGCACCGATCGACTTTCGCGGTAAGACGATCTTGGACGTCGGTTGCAATCAGGGAGGCATGCTGTTTGCGCTTCATGATCGCATCAAGTGGGGCGTCGGCATCGATTTCGATCCGAAGCTCATCAACGCGGCGAACCTTATCTCGCGGGTCAACGGCTCAGATCGCTGTGACTTCTACGTGTTCGATCTCGAAAACGATCCTCTTGATCTGATCGAAGACTTTCTGCCCGAAATGCGGGTCGATGTGGTTCTGCTGCTTTCGGTATGCATGTGGATCGCCAACTGGCGAGCCGTGATCAACTACGCTCGAGGCATTTCTGACGCGATGTTGTTCGAAACGAATGGCTCGGTCGAACAGCAGCGTGATCAAGAGGATTTTCTGAAGAGCAGCTACTCGCGTGTCGACCTCCTGGCAGCCAAGTCAGAAGACGATCCGAGAAAGAAGGAGCGACGCCTCCTGTTTTGCAGCAATGACGGGCGCGAGTCGATGACTAGCGTTTCGCGATGAACGTGTGTGACGCGTACCCGAGTCATTCCGGATAGGAGCGAACCCGAAATCATCGTCGACAGCCTGCCCGTCGAGGGAGCGAGAAGGCGGTGGAAGTACAGCGAGGAGCTGACGGCTCAGTGATCACCGAGTGTGCCGCCGCCGGTGCGTCTGTGGCCGGGGTGGCGATGAGCTGCGGCATCAATGGCGACGTCGTGCATCGCCGGCGGCAGGCGGCCCGCGAGGGTCCCACGCGCCTCCGGCTTCCAGCCTTGGCGGGATCGACGGAACGACCTGTTGACCATCAACAGCTGCCAGTGCCATTCGTGAATGACGGCACAGGCCAGGGCATTTGCAAGGAACCGGATGGCATTCGATCACGCGATGTGCAGAGAGTCACCGAACACGGCCGAGGCTGTCTCCCGTGTTTCGGTTCGCAAGCTCGCCCTCTTCACCGGAATGACGTGCGTGGTTGCACAGGCCCTTTCGCTACTCGGTGGTAGGCCCTTGGGCGACGGCGGCGGCCCCGCGGGTGTCGTTGTGGGCCAGGCGATATGGAATGGCGCGCAGGTCGGCCTTTTGGTGCTGCTCTTGTGCCTGTGGTTTTCGGACCGGCGCTGGTGGTTCGTCGTGCTTTCGGTCGCGGCGGTCGCTACCCTTCCTTTCGCGCACTACGCACTCAGCCCCGGCGGGTGGGCGTTCACTGCGCTCCTTTTGGCCACATGCGCTTTAGCATGGGCCTGTGACGTAGTCGACATCGGCGTCACCATCAGCGACGCACCGGCGCGGGGAACGCCGGTGCTAGCCAAGTTCGAATTCCTTGCGGTCGTGTGCAATCTGCTCTCATCGATGTACAACTACACCCCGAGTTGGGGAGTTTGGCCCTATTGGAGAAGTATCTACGCCGCTGTCGCAGTACTTGTGGGCTTCGCGCCAGATCTGGCAACGATGAACCATGCTATGTACACCCTTGGGCTCGACGGCGTCAGCATGCCAACGTATATCAAACCTGGCCGTGACCCGAACAGTTTCGGAGCTGTGATCTTCCTCGTTGTCTGGTCGGTCCTGCCTTTCGTCTACGTCATATATTTTGCCGCGATGTGGAAGCTCGCCAAGGACTCCCCAGGAACTCGAATCCAGCAGGGATTGTGTATTTTCGGCATTTTCCACTTCCTGTTCCTGACGGACTTTGTGGATTACCGTTTCGGGCGAGGCATCGTGAACGGGGCGGAGCACTGGTTCCATGTGTCCGAGATGTACGCCTGGTGCGTCGCGATCTTGCTACCTATCTATCAGAAGTTGACCACCAACCAGTGGCGGCATGGCAACGGCTTCATCGGGGTTGCGCTGCACTACGCGCTCGCCGTCTTGGCGGCATGGTTTTTCATCTACGAAGTTCTGATCTACCGCCAGTACGGCCCCTACCACATTGGTCTTTTGTTGCGCCAGCTGTTCGGGATCCACTACTCGATGAAGTTGGGCTACACCGGCACACTCGTGCTGATGGTGTTTCTCTACGGCTACATGGTCGCGACCATGCGCTGCAAGCGCATTTCCGTACAAGAGATGCCGCGACAGTAGCTAGGCCCAGTGGGCCAGCGGCATCCATTCGCACGATGTTACGCGTGTCGGAAAGCGAGCCGCTCGATCCGGCGAGGTTAGAGTTAGGCAGTCTTCACAACTGCCGGCGCGGACTTCTGCGAGGCTCGGTCGTCGTACTGCCGCGCCGAGCGCAGCACCGGCGTGCCAAGGCCGCGGCCTCAGTCGCGCTTCAACGAAGCTTCGCAAACCTGGGTCTCAACCTTCGAGAGCACCTTCTTGCAGGATCGCCCGTCCCGGCTCGACATCCAAGTCCTGCGTGGCTTCGCCGTCGCGCTGGTCGTGCTCTATCACGTCGACCTCGTGCCGCTGGCCGGCGGCTATCTCGGCGTCGATATCTTCTTCGTCGTCTCGGGTTTCCTGATCACGGGGCTGGTGCGGCGCGACATGGAGGCCGGCCGGTTCAACTTCCGTGACTTCTACTTCCGCCGCGCCAAGCGACTGCTCCCGGCGGCCTATACGACCTTCTTCGTCACCGCGCTCCTCGGGCTCTTCATTCTCAACCGGCTGGAGTTGGCTGACCTCGCGTGGCAAGTCGTCGGCGGGGTCACCTACACCGCCAACTTCGTGCTCTGGCAACAGGCCGACTATTTCGGCGGCGAGAGCGAACTGAAGCCGCTCCTGCATATCTGGTCGCTGGCAGTCGAGGAGCAGTACTACCTGCTGCTGCCGCTGTCTCTGCTGTTGGCCGGACGGCGTCGCTGGATGGCGCTGGCGGTCGGGGTGACGCTCGCGAGCGGGCTGCTGTGCGCGGCCGGCGTGGTCTACAAGCCGGTGGCCACTTTCTACCTGCTTCCCACCCGGGCCTGGGAGCTTGGTGTGGGTTCGATCGGCGCCCTGTTGGTTGCGGGTGCGGGCGCGCCGGTGTGGCGTCGGGCCGCGCAGAGACTCTTCCTGCCAGCGGTCGGGGCATTGCTGCTGATCCCTGTGTTTCCGATCGGCATCGCGCACCCGGGCGTGGACGCGCTCGTCGTCTGCGTGGCCACGCTGGTGGTCATCCTGCGCGCGCACCCGATGCCGCGGCCCGCTCTGCCGGCCCGCGTGATGGGCCGGCTGGGCGACATCTCGTACTCGATGTATCTGGTCCACTGGCCGCTGATCGCCCTGATCAACAACGCCTGGGTCGGCCCTGCGGATGAGGCGCTACCCCTGTGGCTGCGTGCGGCGCTGCTGCTTGCCGCGCTGGTCCTGGCGGCGCTGCAGTACCGCTTCGTCGAGCAACCGTTCCGTTCAGCGAGGATCGGCCTGTCTCGTCCACTGCTCGCGCGCACTGCAGTAGCCTCTCTGGCGCTCATGCTGATGGTGCCAGGAGGAAGCCGTGCGTTGATCGACGCCGTCGACTACAAGCATGTCCGCCGCATCAACTATGGGCTCAGCAAGGCATGCGAGTCCGAAACGTCGTTCGTCGACAGCGCCGAGTGCCGCACTTCGGATGCCCCGCGCATCCTCGTCTGGGGCGACTCCTTCGCGATGCACCTCGTTCCCGGTTTGGCGGATACGCTGCCGCTGGTGCAGGCGACCAAGAGTGCGTGCGGACCCTTGCTGGGATTGGCGCCGTGGCGTCCCCTCTATGGCGGTCGCGGCATCGACATGAGCCGTGCCTGGGCCAAAGGTTGCTTGTCGTTCAACGATTCGGTGATCGAGTATTTGAAGCGTCAGCCATCAATCGAGTTCGTCGTGCTCTCGAGTCCGTTCAATGCGTATGTCGCACAAGGCAGATATCGGCATCTGTCGCGGCACGAGCTTCGCCTGGATGACAACGAGGCCGACGCCGATCGAACAGTCGAAGCCATGCAGCGGACGGTCAAGGCCGTGCGCGAGCTCGGCAAGCAGGTCGTCGTCGTGGCACCTCCGCCGAGCGCGCACTTCAACATCGGCGCCTGTCTGGAACGCATGACGAGCGGCCGGCTGTTGCTAGGTGCACCGTTCGGCTGCGAGGTCGACGCCAAGGCTTACGCCGCCGCGCGCACCGAGGTGCTGCGTCTTCTCGTCCGTATGACGGACGAAGCGGGCGTGGAAGTCGTCCGCTTCGACGACTTCCTCTGCGACGAATCTCGCTGTCGCACCTCGATCGAAGGCACGCTGCTGTATCGCGACGGGTCGCACCTCTCCTACGACGGCTCGCGGCTGCTGGCGAGGCAGATGGATCTGCCCGCACGCATTCGATCGGCGACCCGCTGACTCGGGGGTGCCAGCGCTCCTATAGCATGCCGCGTCCACATCATCACCGGAGCACACCTTGAAGATCGCCATCCAACCGGACTTCATGCGACAGAAGAACGGCGAGGAGCAGTCGTTCTCCGCGCGTTGGACCGAACTGGCGGCGCAGCGTGGCATCGAGGTCGCGTCCGTCGACATCGACGCGCCCGACTTCTTCGACTGCTTGCGATCGTGCAACGCATTCATGTGGCGCTTCGGCTTTGATCCGCTGTCGCTGCAGCGGGCCAAGCGGCTGCTCCCGGCGATCGAGCATGGCATGGGCCTGCCGGTGTTTCCGTCGTGGAAATCCTGTTGGCACTTCGAGGACAAGATCGCGCAACGTGATTTGCTCGCCGCGGCTGCACTGCCGACGCCGAAGACCTGGGTTTTCTGGGATGCGAGCGATGCAGCGTCGTTCGCCGAGACCGCCGATTACCCGCTGGTGGCCAAGCTGTCGAGTGGCATCCAGTCGAACAACGTCTGCCTGCTGAACGACTCGACCGAGGCGCGGGCCTTGATCGAGCGCATGTTCGGTGCCGGGCTGGACACGATGAAGCAGCCCACCGGTGCCGTGCGCCGGCTGCTGCGCCACCGGCTGCCCGGGCTGAAGCTGCTGCTGGGCCGGCCGTTGCCGCTCGGCGTGCAGCACGGCTATCTGTACCTGCAAGAGTTTCTACCCAACAACGCGTTCGACACCCGCATCACGGTGATCGGCGACCGCGCGTTCGGCTATCGTCGTCACAATCGGCCTGGCGACTTCCGCGCCAGCGGCAGCGGTCGCTTCGATTGGCGGACCGACGAGATCGACCTACAGACGGTGCGCCTAGCGTTCCGCGTTGCCCGGCAATTGAAGACACAGTCCGTGGCTATCGACGGCCTGCGCCGCGGCGACCAGCGTCTGATCGGAGAAATCAGCTACACATATGTCAGTTGGGCGGTGCGCGAGTGCCCGGGCCATTGGACGCTGCGCGGCGACGCAGCCGACGGCGAATTGTCCTGGCACGAGGGAAAACTGCGTCCCGAGGACGCCATCTTCGACGACTTCGTTGCGTCGCTCGGCGGCTATTAGAGTAAGAGGGCGTGCGCGCCTTCGCGCACGGTCGTCACAGTCGTACGACATTTCATAGCTACAGTAACCGCCATCCGACCTAACCCATGCTTTCCACGATTCAAGCCGGTCGCCGCATCGTTCATGACTACACCGCTGGCGTCGTCAACAACGCCGGTTGCTGGTACCGGATTCCGGTGACCATGTCACGCATCCTGCGTGCCCGCCTGCGCTCAGGCGTCGGCCCCCGGCACTATTCGCTGTTCGGCCTGAACGACGTGCCGCTCGCGCTGTGGGATAACTACCTGACCGACGTGCCGTCGTTCAAGCAATTCCTGGAAGCTCAGAGCCCCAAGTCGATGCACCGCTTCGCCAACGACAAGGCAGTGTTCCACGCTCATTGCGGCGCGGC
>CAZBKC010000136.1:0-8073 GCA_964492345.1 uncultured Steroidobacter sp.
GACGCCACCTCGTCGGCCCTGAGCCCGGTACGCACGACCAGAAGGTCCACGCCGGTCGGCTCGAAGCCGAGGGCATCTAACAGGATTTCATAGTCTTTGTCCAATGGCGGCCGGGAATCGCCTGATATTTCAGGTTTTCTCCGCGATCGATCGTCCTGCGGCAAAAACGCCGGCAGCCGCAGCAGTCCGGCAAGCGGGCGCAGTTCGTCGAATATGTCCTCGGCCGTCTCTACCAGCTTTGCGCCCTGCCGGATCAGGCGATGACAGCCGCGCGCGAGCGGGTTGTGGATCGAGCCCGGGATGGCAAAGACCTCGCGACCCTGCTCGGACGCAAGCCGCGCCGTAATCAGGGATCCGCTCTGCACGGCGGCCTCCACTACCAGCGTGCCGAGACTCAGTCCGCTGATGATGCGATTGCGGCGGGGAAAATTGTGTTTGACAGGCGGCGTACCCAGTGGAAATTCGCTGATGAGCGCGCCTTGTACGACAATTTTCTGCGCGAGTGCAGCGTTACTGCGCGGATACACCACATCCAATCCGGTGCCGCACACCGCGATGGTCGTGCCTGATCCCGCGAGCGCACCTTGATGGCTTGCAGTGTCGATGCCGACTGCGAGGCCGCTGGTGATGGTCAGTCCGCAGCGCGTGAGATGGGCGGCAAAACTGTGCGCCGTTTCGTTGCCTGCAGGCGTTGGATTGCGCGCGCCCACCATCGCGAGCTGCGGCATCGACAAGAGGCTGGGATCGCCCCGCACGAAGAGAGCCAGCGGCGCATCGCTCAGTTCGGCGAGTACAGGCGGATACTCCGCCGATCCCCAGGCGACGAAATGATGATCGGGTTCATCCAGCCAGCGTCGATCGGACTCGATCTGCGATGCCGGAGGCGACTGCAGGTAATCGACCAGCCTGGGTTCGAGACCGGCCGCACGCAAGGCAACAGGGGAACCCGACACGAGTGCGCCAGCTGAACCGAACTGCTGCAGCAGCGGTGCAACGGTGCCGGCGTGAATGCCAGGCATTCGCGCAAGCGTCAGCCATGCGGTGAGCTCATCCATGAGCCGCAATCTACGGCATCGCTTCCGGCGGCAACGACGCTGTTATGAGGTGACTTGTCGAGAAATGAAGATCGGCGACGGCGAGTCGCCGATCTTCAAGGAGCGATTGCTCAGGGATTCATCGCTCAGGGATTCGCCGCGAAGGCGCCTTGGCGAATTTCCTTCTGCGATTCCAGCACCAACGCGTAGCTCATGCGGGGTGTGGTGTTGAAGATCATGACAAGGCCGATGCGCTCGTCCGGCAGTTGCACTTTCGGACCGCCGCCCATCACCCAATTGCTGTCCGCACCGAGGCCGCCTTTCTTGAATCGGTCACGCACGACAGTTCCGCGCTCGGAGACGGCCAGGATGTGTCCGGGCTCGAGACCCGCCGACGAGCCGCGATTCAGGGCGACGATCTGGTACTGACCCATCACCGTCGCCTCCTTCACGGCGATGACCGTGGCCTTTACATCCGACGACGGCGCGTGCGGAACGAAGTCGTCCCTCGCTTCCGTGGATTCCGGGAAGAGCTTGTCGCCCTGCAATGCCTCGCGCACGGTCTCAGTCAGAACCAGCTTTGCCGGATCGCCGGCGCGGGCGACCGGGCCGGAGCCGACGTAGACGCCCGTGTACCCGAGCAGTTCGTTGTTGTCGGGGTCGCGCAGTTTGCCGTCGACGTGAACAATGCTGTAACGGGTATCGACCGCCGCGTCCTCGATGCCCTTCACGTAGATCTCGTTGCCTTCGCTGCCGATCATGTGATCGTCGCGCAGTGCCACGACATAGGGCGCCTTGGCCACCTGGTCCTTGTCGAGCAGGACCGGGCGTCCGGCGATGCCGGCGATGATTTCATAGGGAACCGAGGTCACTGCCCGGCTCAGCGGTTCGCGACGGACCTGCGGTGACAGGCGCTTGCTGCCATCGCCGCGTTCGGCCACGGTCAACCGCGGCTGGCCGTCGATATAAATGAGTTTGAGGACGTCACCCGGGTAGATCAGGTGCGGGTTGGCGACCTGCGGGTTCAGGTACCAGATTTCCGGCCAGTACCAGGGATCGCGCAGATACAGCTTGGAAATGTCCCAGAGCGTATCGCCGGGTTTGACCACATATTCATCAGGCGCGTTGGCGCTGATGGGAATGTTGCTGCCCGTGGCGATCGTGCGGGTCGAGTCCTGGGCCGAGGAGGTGAGGGGCACCACGCTGCCTGCCGCGAAGGTCAGACACGCCATCATGCCGAGCACCACCGCCGGGCGAATTTGCGAAGTCGCAGTCTTCATGCGCCGAACACGCTCCATTGCCTTTTGACCATCGAGATCCCGTGCCGGGCCTGCCGTTCCTGGCCTTATACTTCTGGCGGAACGACCGGTGCGTCGGGGGCTGCTGCGGCGCGTCAGAGACTACCGCTACACGCCTGTTTGGGCTGTATTAAGTTCAACGTTCGCCGAACTTTAGCAGCATCATTGCAACGAGTGCACAAACGGCCTTCAGCCCCGAGACGTGGTTCTCATTCCGGTTGAATCGACCCCGTCGAACCACAATCCTTGGGGTCCGAGCATGAGCGAATGCAGGTAAACAGACATGGCATTACTTCCCATTCTTGAGTTTCCGGACCCGCGTCTGCGAACCCGCGCCCAGCCGGTCAAGGAAGTCGATGCCGCCCTGCGCAAGCTCATCGACGACATGCTCGAAACCATGTACGCCGCGCCCGGCATCGGCCTGGCCGCGACTCAGGTCAACGTGCACAGACGGCTGCTGGTGATCGACATCAGCGAGAAGCACGACCAGCCGCTGGCGCTGATCAACCCGGAAATCATGGCTCGCGAGGGTGTCGAGGAAACCGAAGAGGGTTGTCTGTCGGTGCCTGGCATCTACGACAAGGTGCGTCGCGCCGAAAGGATTCGTGTGCGGGCGCTCGATCGCAACGGCAAACAGATCGAGATGGATGTCGACGGGTTGCTCGCGGTGTGCATCCAGCACGAGATGGATCACCTCGACGGCAAGCTCTTTGTCGACTACCTCTCCGATCTGAAGCGCACGCGGATCCGCAAGAAGCTGGAGAAGGAGCGGCGCGAAGCGCCGTCCACGGCACGAGCCAGAGCCCCGGCGATCTGAAGCAAAGGAGGGGATGGTGATCAGGGGATAGGGGATAGTCAGAAACCAGAACTGTTGCACCCCGATCTTCTCTGACTACCCCCTACCCCCTGATCCCTATCCCCTGTCCGCACATGTCCCTTTCCATCGTCTTCGCCGGCACGCCGGAATTCTCGGTGCCGGCGCTCGAAGCATTGGTGGCATCGCGCCATCGGGTCGTGGCTGTCTATACGCAGCCCGATCGGCCTGCGGGGCGCGGCCAGCAGCTGGCGACGAGCGCGGTCAAGCAATGTGCGCTCAGGCACGGGTTGCCTGTCGAACAGCCATCGACCCTGCGTGATGCCGCGGCGGTGCAGCGACTCGCGTCCTGGAAACCGGATGTCATGGTCGTCGTTGCTTATGGGCTGATCCTCCCTGCGACGGTGTTGCAGATTCCACCGCTCGGGTGCCTCAACATCCATGCGTCGCTGCTGCCGCGCTGGCGCGGCGCGGCACCCATTCACCGGGCGCTGCAGGCGGGTGATACACAGACCGGCGTGACGATCATGCAGATGGATGCCGGCCTCGATACCGGCCCGATGCTGCTCGAACGCGTTACGCCGATCGTCGCGAGCGACACGGGGTCATCGCTGCATGACAGACTGGCGCAGTTGGGTGCGCAGGCACTGATCGCAGCGCTCGATGGCATTCTCGACGGATTGCTGCAGCCACGACAGCAACCTGACACGGGCGCGACGTACGCGAACAAGCTGCGCAAGGAAGAGGCATTGATCGACTGGAACAGACCGACGGCCGAGATCGATCGACAGATTCGCGCTTTCAATCCATGGCCGGTTGCAGAGACGCGCTGGAACGGACGGCAGTTGCGGATCTGGCAGGCGACCCCACTGACCGAATCCGTGACTGCAGCACCCGGCACCGTGATCGGTGGCGATGCCAACGGGATACGTGTGGCGACAGTCGACGGTGTCATTGCGCTCACGCGCATCCAGCTTGCGGGGCGCCGTGCCGTGAGCGCCGCCGAATTCATGAATGCACATCGTATCGCCGGAGCTGTGCTGACGTGAGCCGCTCCGCGGCCATTCGCGCCCGAGCCGCACGCATCGTTGCGCAGGTTGCGTTTCAAGGCCGATCGCTGGATGCCGCGCTCGCTGCCGACAGCCCGGACACCCCGCAGGAGCGCGGACTGCTGCGTTCGCTCTGCTATGACAGCATCCGCTGGTATCTGCGCCTGGATCCCTTGCTCAAACGTTTGCTGACGCGACCGAACCAGGCGCTGGATCCCGAGCTGCACGCGCTGGCCATCGTCGGTCTCGCCCAATTGCTCTACAGCGATATTCCTGCGCACGCCGCCGTGGACGAAACCGTCAACGCAGTACGCGCGCTGCGTCAGCCGCGTGCCGCCGGACTCATCAATGCGATCCTGCGTCGTTGTCAGCGCGAGGGTGCAACTGTCGGTGCGCAGATCGATCGCGATCCCGCCGTGCGCACGGCCCATCCTGCCTGGCTGGTGAACGAACTCACCCGCGACTGGGGCGATCGGGCGCTGGACATGCTGTCTGCCAACAACGAGCGACCGCCGTTCTGGTTGCGTGTCAATCGCCGTCGAATCGCCGGCAGGGACTACCGCAGACAACTGGAAGCGGCCGGACACGAGATTGCCGCCAGTCTGTTCGACGATCATGCGCTCAGGCTGGCCCGTGCCATCGACGTGCATGACCTGCCGGGATTCGCCGATGGGCTCGTGTCCGTGCAGGATGCCGCTGCCCAGCTTGCAGCTTTCCTGCTGACCGCCGAGTCGGGCGAACGCGTCCTGGACGCCTGCGCTGCGCCGGGTGGCAAGACCTGCCACTTGCTTGAGCTGCAACCGCGGGTCGCGGAACTCGTTGCGATCGACGTGTCCAAGGAACGGCTGGCGCGCGTGACTGAAAACCTGCAGCGCCTGCACCTGTCGGCGACGGTGATTGCCGCCGATGCCGCCGAGCCGCCGCAGTGGTGGGACGGCAGGCCATTCGACCGCATCCTGCTCGACGTGCCGTGCTCTGCCACTGGCGTCATTCGGCGGCATGCCGACATCAAACTGCTGCGGCGGGCCGACGACATTCCGGCCCTGGTTCAGCGGCAGGAGGCACTGCTGACGCGGGCCTGGTCGATGCTGCGTCCAGGCGGACGGTTGCTGTACGCGAGCTGTTCCGTTCTGAAGGCTGAGACAAGAAGTGTGGTCGCGGATTTTCTGAAGGGCGCGACGGACGTACGCGATACCACGCGCGCCAGATTGCGGACATTGCCTGCAGACGTGACGGCAGGAATGACGTTCGATGGTCCGGGCCAGACCATCCTCACCGGGACAGCCGGCATGGATGGCTTTTATTATGCCTGCCTGGAGAAGCAGGAAGGATGAGGGTTCGTTGCGAGCGATCGGCTCACAAGTTGCTCGGCGGGGAGGCGGGAATGCGGCCATGCGCAGCGCGCTATGGCTTTTCGCCTGCGTCCTGTGGTCCGTCGTCGCGTCAGCGCAGCAGCAGCGATTCGAAATCCGGTCTGCGTACGTGGAACGCGCGGACGGCGTCTACCAGCTCAATGCCACCCTGGTTTTCGAACTGCCCGACGGAGCGCGCGAAGCGATCCGCGAAGGTTCGCCGCTCACGCTCGATCTCGACATCGTCCTGCATAGATCGCGCCGCCTGTGGTTCGATGAAAGCGTTGCCGCACTGGAGCAGCATTACGAGGTCAGCTTCCACGCCCTGAGCGAGCGTTACCTGGTCCGCAATCTCAATAGCGGTCAGCAGTCGTCGTTTCCAACGCTGGATGCCGCGCTCGATTCGCTGCGGGTCATTGCCAATCTGCCGATTCTCGATCAGGCGCTGGTCGTGCCGGGTTCGCGCCACGAGATCAGCCTGCGCGCCCATCTGGATGTGCGTACCATGCCCGATGCCCTGCGGTTCATCGTGTTCTGGGGCAAGGACTGGCGCCAGAGCACCGAGTGGTACACATGGTCGCCGCAGATCTGAAGCGCATCGTTGTCTCGGCGCTGGTGCTCATCGGCTCGGGGCTGTGGCTGGCTGCGCTGCTGATGATGGCGCAGACCGTCCAGCAGTCGGCGAATTTCAGCGACCTGCATCCGATCATCCTGGGCGTCAACGTTGCCGGTCTGGTGGTGCTGCTCGTCCTCATCGGCGGGCGGCTCACCCAGCTCATGCGCGACTGGCGCAAACGCGTCGTCGGCTCGCGGCTGGAAGCGCGCATGGTGTGGATGTCGGCGACACTGGCGCTGGTACCGCTGCTGCTGGTGTTCTATTTCTCCGTCGTGTTCCTGAACCGCGGCATCGACAGCTGGTTCCATGTCGAGATCCGCGCCGGTCTCGAAGATGCGCTGACGCTGTCGCGTGCGGCGCTCGACCTGCGCATGCGCGAAGATCTCGACCGCACGCGGGCGATCGCCGAGGAACTCTCCTATCACGCAGAGGATCCCGTACGCGTGCTCGACGAACTGCGCCGCTCGAACGACGCGCTCGATGTCACCCTGCTCGGCAGCAACAACCGCATCGTGGCCGCAAGCTCGGATCGTATCGCCGAGATCGTCCCCCCGGCGCCGAGCGACGAACTGGTCATGCAGGTGCGACAGGGTCGTCAGTACGTCACGCTCGATCCGCTCGCGGGTGGCGGCTATATCGTCAGGACTGCGGCGCAGGTGCCGAGAAACCGGCCGGGCGAAGAAGTCCGGATGGTTCTCGCAACCTATGCGATCGAACGGCGTCTCGGCGAACTGGCCGATACGGTCGAATCCGCCTACCAGCGCTACGGCGAGAAAGCCCGGCTGCGCGAGCCGCTGAAGGACAGCTTCACCCTCACGCTGACCCTGGTGCTGTTGCTGTCCCTGTTCGCCGCTCTCTATGGGGCATTCTGGTCGGCGCGCCGCCTCGTACGACCGATCCAGGATCTGGTGGCCGGGACACGCGCGGTGGCCAAAGGCGATCTGGACATGCGCCTGCCGCTCACCTCGCACGACGAAATGGGCATTCTCGTCCACTCATTCAACGACATGACCAAGCGTCTCGCGCGCAGCCGCGAGGAAGCGCGGCGCAGCCAGCAGGCGGTGGAGGCGGAACGCACCAATCTCGCTGTCATTCTGGCGCGCCTGTCCACGGGCGTGATCTCGCTCGAGCCGGACCGGACGATCCGCACGGTGAATCAGGCCGCCGCCGCCATTCTCAATGCCGACATCGAAAGCTGTGTCGGTAAACCGCTGGCGACGGCTGCGACCGATGCAGCGAGCAGACTGTTCTCGCAATTCGAAGAGGCCTGCAGCGCCCATCTCGATTCCGGCGAGACGGAATGGCGCGAACAGCTGGTGCTGCAGGGAGAGACCAGCCGGCGCGTGCTCATGTGCGCCTGCACGACGTTGTCCGGCGAAGATCGCAGTCCCGGCGGCTACGTGATCGTGTTCGACGACATCACGGCCCTGTTGCAGGCGCAGCGCGACGCTGCCTGGGGCGAAGTGGCGCGCCGGCTGGCCCATGAGATCAAGAATCCACTCACGCCCATCCAGCTTTCGGCGGAGCGCATGCGGCACAAGCTGCTCGGTTCGATGCGCGAAAGCCAGGCGCAGGTGCTGGATCGCGCGACTCACACGATCGTGCAGCAGGTCGAGGCCATGAAGGAAATGGTCAATGCCTTCAGTGAATATGCGCGTGCGCCAGAAATGGATGTGTCACGATTCGACCTGAATCAGCTCATCATCGAAGTGGCCGAGCTGTATCGGGCCCAGGATCCGCTGCGGCAACCCAGGCTCAGGCTGGCGAGCGGACCGCTGGAGATCGAGGCGGACCGGGGACGGCTGCGCCAGATCGTTCACAACCTCCTTGCCAATGCCATCGAGGCGCTGGAAGGTTCGGCCGATCCGGCGCTGCACATCGAAACGCGCCGGATCGAGAAAACAGGCGAC
>CAZBKC010000137.1:0-8059 GCA_964492345.1 uncultured Steroidobacter sp.
CGCATCGTCCGGAAAGCCATCTTTGAATGTCAGCGTGCCCAGGCGCGTCTCGACGCTGTCCGGCATTGTGATCGACGGCGGAATGTCGGTCTTGTACGTCTGAGCAGACACTGCCCCGCAAGCGAGCACCGCGGTTGATGCAACGGTAACGAGAGGCCTGGCAAATTGTGCGAGTGCCACGAGGATTCTCCTTCTCAAGCGTGGTTACTGCACCAGCGTGATGTCTTCCAGCTTCCAGCTCTTGTCGAAGTACGGCTGCGTGGGACCGTAGAAACGGAAGATCGGAAACCATCCCCTGCCGGGAACCGTCCTGATCCAGTTGCCTTTGTCCTTCGGCGCCTGTGGACCAAAGAATATATCGACTGAGCCATCGCGGTTTACTTTGGGGTTGCCGTAACTGCTCACTGAGGGCAGTGGCTGGCCGTTCTGCAGTTGCGAGCGGCTGAGCGAGTCATACACCACGACGGACCAGAAATTGTTCGCTGGAATTTTCGGCAGAACGTGCAGGCGATAGGTTTTTTGCGCCATCGAGGTAGTTACCAGCCGCATCACGATAGGTCCACAGATACTGCGATCCCTGACCTACATTCTTCTCCATCATCGCAGGAGAGTTGCCGGCAGCCATGTAGTACGCGTTGTTTCTGGCGTCGATCTGCGGTGCGCCGTCACGCTCGAACTTGTAGGTCATGCCTCCCGGAATGCCCTGCCACTTGCGGTCTGAATAGTAGTAAACATCGGGCGACGATGAGTCATAGGTGTTGGCTCGTGCCATGGCTCCGCCCAAACGCGCAGCCTCTGACAGCAATGCCTTCGTCTGCGCATCCGGCGCGAAGGGCTTGCCCTTCTCGATGCCGATGGCCTGCATCATCGAACGTTCCAGCGGTCCGAAACTCTCGAGCGGTTCTTCGTCCACCAGCCGCGCGAGCAATTCGAAGAAACGGAAGTTGTCCGGAAACAGCGTATCGATGTCTTTGCCGGAGCCGTTCATGAACTCCATCGCCGGCGGCGATGTCGCTTTGTCGAGCGGATAGATTCTGATCTGCTTCATCAGGGCAACGGCCTGATCGGTCTTGCCGTTGACCTGGAAGCCGCGCACCGCGAAGCTCACCGAGTAGGTGGGAGAACGGGAGACGAAGTAACCCTCGGGAACAGGGCCGTCGTAGCCAGGTGGCAGCACCAGAAACTTTCCACCCTTGCCTTTGTCGGGCCCCAACGGTCCGATATCCGCGAGATAGCGCTGCAGTCCGTCCTGCAGAAAACCCAGCATGCGCGGTGGCGCTTCGACGACGGTCGGTCCATCGCCCTTCAGATCGAGATGACTTATCGCGTAGACCGTCTCCGTATTGGCAGTGAGAAACACCGTCTTTGCATCCATCAGATTTTCCCAGATGATGACCTGGGTTGGCCTCTTGGCGCCGAACGCACGCAGTCCTTCGCGCAAAGCGAACTCGCTCACCGGCATCACTTGCGTGAGATAGACCTCGGTCGCCCGGTTGATGGTGTGCAGATCACGCAGGCGTTGTGCGGTGTCCCCCGCGGGATAGCCGTTCTCGAATGCGAAATCGCCGAAGCGGGTCTTCAGTGTTTCAGTATTGAGCCAACCATGCGGTTCCGTCGGCTGCGCGTACACGAACGATGCGACGGCGAGGACGCCCGCGAGAACACCGAGAGAAGCCAATGCAGGTCGGAGGTACATCGCAACTTTGCTCCTTCACTTGATCTGGAGAAAATCCAAACCGGCGCGGTATGTGCAGTCATTGCTGAATCCGGCGAATGACGTTAGCTGCGGGTGCTGCGCGTATCAATACGGACAAGGGGCACGACCCGGCCCAAAGCAGACGTGTGCCAACCTGCCAAATCTCTCGATCCGAAGCTTCCGTCTTCTGAAGGATTTTGGCCGTTCAAGCGATCCCGCTACTTCGCCTTTCCCTTCTTCGCCTCGATCCGCTCGTCCACACTCTTTCTGATCTGATCGATGCCGAAGCTGGCCGGCGACTGGCTCGGCGGATATTCAACGAACGTCTCAAGGAATGCCGCCGCTCTCATCACCGCATCTGCGGTGAGGTAGACGTTCTGAGCGCGCCACGTGTCGTAGTCACCGCCGGAAATATCCGCGTGTTCATACGGATCCATGCGCAGGTTGAACATCTTCGGCAGACGCAATGTGGTGAATGGATTAGGCTTGGGGTCAGGTCTTGCAGTGACGGATCTGACGGCACTCAGGACTGATCTGATCGATTGCAAGACCTGACCCCAAGCTCCCGAGCACGAATGAATGTCCGCTTCGGGCGGAGCGTGAAGGCAATCTATGTCTGCTTTCGACCCGAAGCGGACCTTGTCCGCTCGCGAATCATCGATGGGGGCTGGTCAAAGGCAGGGCGACCCTGCAGTCTTGCTCAACGCTGAGACGAATGGGGCCTGAAGCGGATGCGCATCAAGAAAGTTCGACTAAAGAATGGCTATAAGCGCTTTTTCGATCTCACTATCGACTTGGGCGACGCTCCGGCGCGATTTGTTGCTCTCGTCGGCCCCAATGGCTGCGGGAAGAGCAGTGTTCTTGACGGACTGCTGCATCATCAATCGCAATACGAAGTGATCGGTGCGACGGGCCATCGGGGGAGCGCTTATCACTCGATGGATGGAGTCCGCAATGTCGAGGCTCAGGACATCGAGATTCAGTTCACGAATGGGAACTTTGCTGAAATGAGACAGGCTAGGGATCGCCTCGGAAAGGCGAATACAGTCTTTTCCTTTCGCAGCCCATATAGATACAACACGCATGTGAAAATCGGTGAGATCCGCTCCACAAACGCAATTCGTCTGAACAACTACGGAGCTACCGACGCGGCAAGTCTCGATTCAAAGATGGAAGACAACTACAGGCGTCTTCACGCAATGGTCAATCACTACATGGAAAGTAAGGATGTCAAGCCGAGCGAGGCAAGGGCGAAGGTGATCGGAGACTTGAATCTTTCCATCAAGAACTGTCTCGACATTGAAGTCTCCAGCGTTGGCAACGTTGAAGCCAGCCAGGGCACGCTTTACTTCAGAAAGAAGGATCATCCCAAGGAATTTGAGTTCAACGTATTGTCGTCGGGGGAGAAGGAAGTAATCGACCTGCTGCTCGACCTCTACCTTCGCAAAGCTGATTACGACGACACGGTATTTTTGATCGATGAGCCGGAATTGCACATCAACACATCTATTCAGGGGAAGCTGCTGGTGGAGATCGACAAGTTGGTGGGCTCCAACTGCCAGATCTGGATGACGACTCACAGCATCGGATTTCTTCGGGCGTTACAGACGCGAATGGTAAATAAGTGCCAGATAGTGCAATTCAAAGGAGACTTCGATCTTGCTTCGAAGCCATACACACTTACGCCCCTTACGGTGTCCGCTGCGGCGTGGCGTGATCTCTTTGCTGTCGCGCTCGATGACTTGGCCACTTTAATCAGCCCTGAAATCATCATCTACTGTGAAGGTCGAGACATTCCGGGCCCCTCTGGTGCTGAGCGTGGGCTAGATGCGCAAGTTTTCAATGCGATCTTCGGAAAGAGCCATCCCAAAGCGTTGTTTGTTTCGAGCGGGGGCAACACTGAGCTCGATCAACGAAGTGCTATCGCCATTGCGATCCTGGGCAAGATCTTCCCAAGCGTCGAAGTCCTGGTTCTCAAGGATCGAGATATGGCAAGTGGAAAGCCTGTCACTGAGAAAGATCGACAGATGTATCTTAGAACCAATCCGCAGAATCACAGAGTACTCAAGCGCTTCGAGCTGGAAAATTATCTATTCGACAGAGAGGTGCTTCGTGTCTACTGCGAGCGAAACGGACTCGTTTTTGACGAACGCGCTTACGATGCATTCGTGACAAGCATTGTTGACCAAAATCTTAAGGATGAAACTGGTCGTATAAAGAACATCTGCGGCATACAGGGTGCGGTGAATGCGCAGGTCTTTAAGCTCGGCCTCGCGGAATGTGTTGCAGAAGACATGACGGTTTTTGCGGAACTACGAGAAGTGATCTTCCAACGCGCGTAAAGCTGCAGCTATGGGGAGAAGCATCGGTGTCAGGTTCATATACTTGCATTTTCGCGACGTCCACTTCTGGCCGGAGCCGGTAAGCGACCAAGGCTGTCGCTTGCCGGCTGCCGGATCAGACTTCAGTCTGCTCGGTCAACTCGAGCGCATCATCCATTTCGATTCCGAGATAGCGGACCGTACTCTCTAGCTTGGTATGCCCCAAGAGCAGCTGCACTGCGCGAAGGTTCTTCGTACGTCGATAGATGTGGCACGCCTTGGTTCGTCGCATCGAGTGCGTTGAGTACGCAGATGGATCGATGCCCGGCGTCTGACCCAGGAGTGAACGATTCGCGCGTACTGGCGGGTGGTCAGATGTCCGCACCGTCCGTGACGCGGGCTGGGAAACAGGAAGTCGTCCGACTTTAGATTCTTCTCCTTGATCCAGGCGGCGACGGCGTCCTTGGTCTGATCTGTGATCTCAAACTGGACTGGGCGCTTCGTCTTCTGCTGCATGACGATGGTTCGCGCGGCGATGCGATCGCCATGGCAGATATCTCTCACTCGCAGCTGCATCAGATCGCACGCACGAAGCTTGCTGTCGATGCCCAGATCGAACATCGCCAGCTCGCGGATCCGTCCGGCGAGGTGCAGTCGCATGCGGATGGCCCATACTTCCTTGAGCTTGAAGGGGGCCTTCTGACCGACGATCTTGCCTTTATTCCAAGGCACGTGGTGCGAGGACTGGTTTGTGTCCATGGCGGGCTCCTATCGGTTGATGGGGTCTGCCATGATCTCAGTTCGACCCGAAGGGGCCGTGGATTGCGGGTAATGCAAATGTGCACCTGATACTAATGCCGGACGTAACTACGCAAACCGGCACCTGATTACACAAGGATTTGTCCGTGTGGTAGCGTGTGGATAAGTGGCAGTCATTGGCATCGGGTGTGCCAATAGTGTGCCAAGAATCCGACCCCCCCCTAGTCGGGCGCACGGATGCTTTTGGGTTTATCGCCAAAATAACTCGCACCTGGTGAACCCTCGGGGAGGGGGGATCAATGCGTCTCAAGTCTTTCCATGTCCGCGTCTTCAGAAATGTGATCGATTCCGGCCCGATCAAGATCGACGGAAACACGTGCCTGGTCGGTAAGAACGAGGCCGGAAAGTCAGCGCTGATCTCGGCCCTTCACCGGCTGAACCCTGCAAAGCCCATCCCGCTCGCGCTGCTTGATGAGTATCCGCGCTGGCTCAAGAAGGAGCACGAGATCAACGGCGAGATCAAGGAAGCGACGCCGATCGTCGCGACCTATGAACTCGATGATGATGAAGCGTCTGGGATTGAGAAGAAGTTCGGGAAGGGTGTGCTGACCAGCCGGCTCATCGAGGTGTCACGGAAGTATGTCGACAACGACTTCGTGATCGAGGCGCCGATCAACTTTCGTCTGTTCGTAAATCAGTTTCTGGCCCAGCACACCGCGGAGATCATTCGCCCGAGGTTGAGCAGTGCGGATACCAGCACGAAATTGATCGAGATGCTGGGTGTAATTGCAAACGAAGTGGGCGACAAGAACGAGCCGACTCCCGAGGCGCAAGCGGCAAAGCAGTCCGCTGCGAAACTGACAGAAATGCTTGCTCCACATGCAGGCCTGCAGGCTGCGATTCGAGCCATCGTGAAGCCGCTCATTCCGCGAACCTTCTACTTCAGCACCTACTCTCAGCTTTCAGGGAGATATGAACTCAACCGAGTGCTGCCTGCTATATCCACTCCCACCGACGAGGAGGAAGTACAAGCAGCGGCTGACCTGCTCAAGCTCGCCCGTATCTCGCCAGACAACGTGCAGAGCAACGACTTCGAGGCGTCGAACTCTGAGCTAGAAGCAATCTCCAGCCTGCTGACCAAGCGGGTGAAAGCGACCTGGAAGCAGAACGAGCACTTGCGGCTCAGCGTGAAGATCGAAGCGATGCCCGAGCGGAATACTACGGTCAAGTATCTGCAATTGCGCGTCGAAGACACGCGGCACGATTTCAGCAGCCGTCTCGATCGGCGCTCGACCGGTTTTCAGTGGTTCGTCTCCTTCATCGCTTCATTCCTTGAGTTCGAGAAGGACTCAAACCTGATCCTCCTGCTCGACGAGCCTGGTCTCAGTCTGCATGCGCGCGCACAGCTGGATCTACTCGACGCGATCGACAAGTACCTGACCGGCGGTCGCCAGGTGATTTACACGACGCATTCCCCTTTCATGGTCCGCACTGAGCGACTCGATCGCGTTCGCATTGTGGAGGATCAGGGACCGGAAAAGGGGTCGGTGGTGCTCAATGACGCCGGCATCTGTAGCGACCCCGACACGCTTTTCCCGCTGCAGGCAGCACTCGGCTATGACGTCGCACACAACCTGTTCATCGGCGATCGAAACATTCTGCTCGAGGGAGTCTCCGACTTCATTTATCTCACCGCGTTCTCGAGCCATTTGAAGGGCCAGGGTCGCGCGTCGATCCCCGAGAACGCACGCTTACTGCCCGTGGGTGGGGTGAGCAGCATTCCAACTTTCCTCGCATTGCTCGGGCAGCGGCTCAACGTGGTGGTATTGCTTGATGGTGACTCGCCGCGCCAGAAGATCGACAACGCAATCGCCATGAAGCGTCTCGAGGTGAGGCGCGTCCTCAGCGTAGACAAGTTCTGCTCCATGAAGGGTGCGGATATCGAGGATCTATTCACACCGGACGAATACCTGCTGCTCTATAACGCCACGTTCTCAAGGAAGCTGAAGAAGAAGGATCTCTCCGGTGACGATCGGATCGTGAAACGTATCGCTCGAAAGGAAGGCGCCGACTTCGACCACGGCCGCGTCGCAGGTCACTTCCTAGCGAATCAGACGGAGCACTTGCCCAAATTGAGCAATGAAACGATCGATCGCTTCGAGACGCTGATCAGCGCGCTGGCGAAGGCGCTGCCCAGCGATTGAGGAGGGGCGGGCCGATATGACTGTTCGCGGAGCCGTAGAGCGGGCCCTCGCGCGATCGAAAGACGAGTTGCCTAGGAAATTGGGCTTTGCTTGGGCCCTTGGTTTTGGAACGCTCTACAAGTTCATGAGCTTCACGCAGGGTGAACTGCGCGATCGCGCTGTCGATGTGATCCGGAACTCGCGCATTTTTTGCCCGACGCCCGATCTCTTCAACGATCCCTATGACGTCTCCCCAGTGATTAAGCATGGCGGCGATCCGGCCGATCCTGCCTACGTTGCTGAGCTTGAGCACCACGAGCGACTCGCCATGAAGCGTCGCGGCATGTCGGATGCGCAGATCGAGGAATTTCGCGCAGCTAACGGTATCGACGTCCAGCGGCTCGCCGACGAAGCTCGTGACGACCTGCGTCAGAAGATTCGAGGGGACGCGCGGATCCTTTGCCTCACTGCAGAGCAGAGCCATCCGCTGCAGTGGGCTCACTATGCCGACAAGCACAAGGGGCTGTGCTTGCACCTGCGTTGCCGCGCAGGCACGAAGATTGGCCTTGCGCGACAAGTCCGCTACCAGCGGGATCGCCTACCGATCATGATCCCGCTCAATCGTCAGAAAGAAGACGATCTCTTCGATCGATTGGTAATGGTCAAGGCGGATTTCTGGAGCTACGAAAAGGAGTTTCGGATCATCGCTCACAATCCCGATCTTCAAGGCCCCTTCCTTCCCTTCGATCGCGAAGACTTGATTGGCGTCACGATGGGAATGTGTATGCGGGATCAGGACCGAGCAGATCTGCTCGCGATACTTGACCAGCATCGCCCAGATCTCCCGGTCTGGATGGCCGTCGAGGACTACGATCGCTTCTGGATGAAGATTGAACGAGTGCGCTAAAGTGCGCGACCATTAGGCAACGGACTTACGGAACGGACTCACGGTGCCGGGCCGAAGGTGCGTAGGTTTGCTGGCCCTCCATCATGTCCGCTTCTGGCCGAAAGCAGACATAGATCAGAGATCGCCCCTCCTCCCCCTCGCCTCACACCCTCCGATAATGATCCTGCATCGGATACCTCCGCGCATACAGCCC
>CAZBKC010000138.1:0-8056 GCA_964492345.1 uncultured Steroidobacter sp.
GCGGGATACCGGCGTGTTACTGCAGGTCTCGCACGGCCTCTTTCCGATACCGTTGTCGCAACCACGGATTGCTCTGCATTGCAGCTTTTCAGCGGCCCGGCGCACCAGCACCGAGCACTGTCACCAGATCGGACAGCGAGGTGACGGAATGGGTCGCCGGCTCGATGTCGTCCGGCCAGGCAGCCCCGGTACGATTGATCCAGGCCGTGGACATACCAACGGCCCGGGCCCCTTCGACGTCCAGCCGCGGATCGTCTCCGACGTGCATGACCTCGGAGGCCGCAAGATCCGTCCCCTCCAGCACCTTCAGGAAGACAGCCGCCGCAGGCTTGAGCGCACCCACCTGGCGGGCGGCCACGCTGCGCTCGAACAGGTGGGACAGGCCGATCCGCTCCAGATCGGCATTGCCATTGCTGGCCGTGAACAGGCGGTATCGTCCATGCAACACCTCCAGCGCCGGACGGACGTCTGCATACAACTCGACCTGGTTGCGCGCCTTGATGAAGGCATCGAAGGCCTCGTCGGCCATGGACTCCGGATAGCCGCACGCCAGCGCGTGTTCCCGCAGCGCCTGCTGGCGCAGGAACGTGAAGTCATGCGCCATATGGGGGTAGTCGAGGGACACCCGCACGCGCGCGTCCCGCATAGCCTCGATGGTTGTGTCTGCAACTGCCCGCGGATACCGCTCGCGCAGGAAGTCGTACATCACCCGTTCGGCCCTGCGGATGACCGGCCACACCTCCCACAGCGTGTCGTCGAGATCGAAACAGATGGCGCGCAGTGTTTTCATCAGGAGACGGAATTGAAGAAAAAAGCAGTACACATAGGAGCACAAAAGGGCACAAAAATTTCTGATCCTGTTTTGTGCTCCTTTGTGCTCCTATGTGTACTGCCTTCTCCGGTCTACAACCTCCCACGCGAGGCCGCGAGACCGCGCTGGATATCGGCCTTGAGATCGTCGAGGTTTTCCAGACCGACGGAGATGCGCAGCAGGCCTTCGCTGATGCCGGCGCGTTCGCGTTCGGCGGGGGTGATGCGCGCATGGGTCGTGCTCGCGGGATGCGTGATGGTCGTCTTGGTGTCGCCGAGATTGGCGGTGATGGACATGAGCCGGGTCGCGTCGATGAACGCCCAGGCGCCTTCACGGGCGCGCTCGACTTCGAAGGCGATGATGCCGCCGAAGCCTGACTGCTGCCTGCGCGCGAGCGCGTGCTGCGGATGCGACTCCAGGCCGGCGTAGTACACCTTCACCACGCCAGACTGTTGCTGCATCCAGTTCGCGAGTTCCAATGCCGCCGCCGAGTGCGCACGCATGCGCAGTTCCAGCGTCTCGAGACCCTTGAGGAACACCCAGGCATTGAATGGGCTCATGCTCGGACCGGCCGAGCGGATGTAGTTGAAGACATCCGTGCCAACGAGTTGCTTGCTGCCTACCACGGCGCCGCCGACGCAGCGGCCCTGACCGTCGAGAAACTTCGTCGCCGAATGGATCACCAGGTCCGCACCGAACTCGAACGGCTTCTGCAATGCGGGGGTGCAAAAGCAGTTGTCGACGATCAGGTACGCGTCGTTCGCGTGAGCGATGTCAGCGATCGCGCGAATGTCCGCGATCACGGAAAGGGGGTTCGATGGCGTTTCCAGGAACAACAGTTTCGTGTTGTCCTTCATCGCATTGCGCCACGCATTGTTGTCGTCGGGCCGCACGTAGGTGACTTCGACGCCGAACTTCACCAGGTAACGATTGATGAGCCCGATCGTCGAACCGAAAACGCTGTCGGAACAGACGATGTGATCGCCGGACTTCAACAGTGCCATGCAGGTCGCAAGGATTGCGGCCATGCCGGAGGCCGTGCCGACACACGAGTCGCCACCTTCCATCGCCGCAAGCCGTTCTTCGAAACAGCGCACGGTGGGGTTGGTGAATCGCGAATAGATGTTGCCTTTCTCGGTCTCGTTGAAGCGCGCCGCCGCCTCCGCCGCCGTACGGAAGACATAGCTGGAGGTTACGAAGATCGGCTCTGCATGTTCGCCTTCGTGCGTGCGAACCTGGCCGGCGCGGACGGCGAGCGTGGACAGATGATGGTCGGACATTGGCGGGTAGTGATCAGGGGATAGGGGGTGGTGGGACCGAACCGGAGGTTACAGCGTCTTGCAAAATGGCGGCAATCATCTCGCCGCCTGCACTAGGCTACTCTGCACTACCCCTACCCGCTGATCACCACCCCCTTCCCATGCTCACTCTCGTCATCGGCGACAAGCACCTTTCGAGCTGGTCCCTGCGACCGTGGCTGCTGCTGCGACATCTCGGACTGCCGTTCCGCGAAGTGTCTCTCAGGCTGGATACGCCGGAGTTCGGGCCGACGGTACGCCAGTACTCCGCGGCGGGTCGCGTTCCGGTGCTGATCGACGGCGACGTCCATGTGTGGGACTCGCTGGCTATCATCGAATACGTGCACGAGAGATCCGGGTCGCGCGCCTGGCCCGCCGATACGCAGCGGCGAGCGCACGCACGGTCCATCAGTGCCGAAATGCACTCGGGCTTCGCTGCGCTGCGCGAGCGCTGGCCAATGAAGGCAGCCGGTACGAAACTCGACGTGCCGCTGCCACCGGCGGGGCAGAAGGATGTCGCGCGAATCGACGAGATCTGGCAGGACTGCCGGCGCAGACACGGTGCCAGCGGCCCCTGGCTGTTCGGCGACTACTCGGCCGCCGATGCGATGTATGCGCCTGTGGTCTTGCGATTCAGCACCTACGGCGCAAAGTTGTCGGATGTGTCGGCTGCATATGCCGCGCAGGTCCTCGGCGACGCTACGCTTGGCGAGTGGCTGGCGGGCGCGCGGGACGAACTGGCAGAACGAAGCGGTTAGCGGTTAGCGGTTGGCCAGAACGTGCTGCCGCATGACCCCTCCTCTTTCCGCCTGACCATCCGCTAACCGCCAACCGCTTCTCTGTCAGTCATCCGCCACCACGTAGAACGCGCAACGGACAAGCGAGGGATCGCTGGCTAGAATCGACCCGCACTCATCACGGGATCGGGATCGTCCTATGCGTTGGGCCTCCGTCATCGACACCGACGCGTTGCTGTCTACTGCCGTTACGCATGCCGCCGCAAAACTCTTCAAGGGTCTGGGTAATCGCGAACCGGATCTGCTGACAGTCTTCGTCAGTGCCCACCATGCCGCGCGCTTCGAGGAGCTCTCGCACCTCCTGCTGCGCGAATTCGAAAGCAGCTACCTGTTCGGTTGCTGCGCTGTCGGCGTGATCGGCGGCGGACGCGAGATCGAGGATCGTCCCTGCCTGTCTCTGACCGGCGCGTCGTTGCCCGGCGTGCGCATGAAGGGTGTGCATCTCGATGCAGCGCAGGTGCCGCCGCTCTACGCAGAACCGCACGTCTGGGAAGACACGATGCATCTGACGGCGAACCAGCAGCCGTCGTTCCTGATCCTCGCCGACCCCTTCAGCTTCGAAACCGAAACCTTCGTCAAGGGACTGGATCGCGTCTACCCCAGCTCTCCCAAGGTGGGCGGACTGGCAAGCGGCGCACGGCAGGTCGGCGGCAGCGTCCTGTATCTCGGCAACGAGGCTCATCGCTCCGGTGCGATTGCACTGGCGCTGACCGGCAACGTTCAGATCGATCCCGTGGTCGCACAAGGCTGCCGCCCGATCGGCGATCCGATGTTCGTCACGCTGTGCCACGAAAACCTGATCCGCGAACTGGATGGACATGCGCCGCGCGATGTTCTCGCCGCGCTCTTCGAAAAACTGTCGCCGACAGACCGCGAACTGCTCACCGATTCCCTGTTCCTTGGCCTCGCAATGCGGCCGGATGCAAGCCAGTACGTGCCCGGCGACTTCCTGATCCGCAACATTCTCGGGATGGATCCGCAAAGCGGCGCGCTATGGGTAAACGCGAACGTGCCTGCCAACAGCGTGGTCCAGTTCCATCTGCGCGATGCTGCGACCTCCGCCTACGATCTCGAGCGGGCATTGACCCACTACCGCACATCCACGCTTTCCGGCCCCTCGAGCGGCGCGCTGCTCTTCTCGTGCGCCGGTCGCGGCTACGGCTTGTACGGCCAGCCCGACCACGACAGCAA
The DNA here is from genome assembly GCA_964492345.1 of uncultured Steroidobacter sp. Taxonomy (GTDB): domain Bacteria; phylum Pseudomonadota; class Gammaproteobacteria; order Steroidobacterales; family Steroidobacteraceae; genus Steroidobacter. The sequence continues at coordinate 4,098 of CAZBKC010000138.1, forward strand.
TGCGTTCCGGCGTCTCATCGCAGATGTTCCCATCGGTGGATTCTTCGGCAACGGCGAGGTGGGTCCGGTCCAGAACTCAACCTATCTGCACGGGTATACGAGTGCGTTCGCTGTCTTCAGCGAACGCAAGTGACACGCGCCGAGCCCGGCTCGTTGCGCACGTCTCGCCCGCAACGGCTTTCACCCGCTGTCAACCCCGGCACGCCCTACTGCGCGGCCGATCGCAATAATCCATTGTCAAGCTGCGAACGATCTGCGGAGCAGGAAAGATGCCGCCGTCCTTGAGCCCGGAGTGTCCGATGCACACTGAGATTCTTCGCTGGTTGCTCTCGCCGCTGCGTCTGTGGCGCACGATTCTCCTGATATCCGGTGCCGGCTTTGCGGTAGCGGCACTCAGCGGCGATTCCTTCGTCGTTCTGTGTACGACGAGCGCCTGTGCCTTTGCGTTCAGCACATTCGAGCGTCGGGAATGGATCGTGATGCCGGCCGACATGCAGGCGGGCGATGTCCTGATGCGCATTTCCCTGGCGTTCCTTGCCACCGTCGTTCTGGGGCGATCCTGACCGCTCCGGCACATTGATGCTTGCGCAGACAAGCGGATCTTGACGGAAGAAACTTGGCGCCGATGCCGCCCTTCCGCGTCGACTGCACAACCGTTGATGACGCAACCGACCTGGCGACAGATTGCCTCTTCGCCGCGCCGCCACCCCCGCCCATTGCGTCTGGAGACAAGAGGGCACGCCGCTTCAGGCTGCTTGGAAAGCAACAGACGATTCGCGCTACCGTATGCGTCCATGGGACGACTCACCGACCGCATCGGAACAACGTAGTGATCAACAGGAAGCCCAGGAAGTCGGCGAAGGTCGCGAAGAAACCCGCTGCAAAGGCCGGGCCTCGCAAGACGGCGTCAAAGCCGCAGTCGGCGAAAGCCGCAAAGCCCGTCCTCCTCTCGGGCGGAAATCCCCAGATCGCCAAGGGCTACGGCGACGCGCCGGTGCAGTCGTACATTGCGGCCATGCCGGGCTGGAAGAGCCGAAGTCACACCCGACGTGCCATCGATGCTTCCATTGCGCGCGATCGCCGTGTAAACCTCCCTATTCTTCCGCTTCCCGCTTTCGTATGACATTCTTCCGCCGGTTCTTGGCCCGGGAGTTCCCGCATGATCCGCCTGCGCACCGCGAGTGTCTTGCTCGCTTCGTTGCTCGTCGTTCCTGCCGCGCATGCGCAGGCCAAGCGTCCTTTCTCGATCGACGATCTCGTCAGATTGAATCGTGTGTCCGATCCGGCGCTGTCGCCGGACGGCAAGACCGTTGCGTTCACGGTGCGCGAAACCGACATGAGCGCCAATCGCGGACGCACGGACCTGTGGGCACTGGATGTCGTCACCAAGGGTGCACTGCCGCGGCGACTGACCTCTCATCCTGAAAATGACGGCAGCGCACAGTGGTCGGCGGATGGCCGCCACCTCTACTTCCTCTCCAGCCGCAGCGGTTCAAGCCAGGTGTGGCGACTGGGCAGCGCCGGCGGCGAGGCCGAACAGGTGACGCGACTGCCGCTCGATGTCGGCACGTTCAAGCTCGCGCCGAACGGCGCGAAGCTCGCAGTGTCGCTCGATGTGTTTCCGGACTGCGCCGATCTTGCCTGTACCGCGACGCGCCTGGACGAGAAGTCGAAGTCGAAAGCGTCGGGCATGGTGCACGACCGGATCTTCATCCGGCACTGGGACACCTGGAAGGACGGGCGCGTTTCGCAACTCTTCGTGCTGACGCTGGAGAACGCAGCGGTGAAGGGAGAACCGCTGTCCCTGTCCGGAACGCTCGACGCCGATGTACCGTCCAAGCCCTTCGGCGACGCCAGCGAATACACGTTCTCGCCCGACAGCGCGAAGGTCGTGTTCGCGGCACGCATCAAGGGCAAGTCGGAACCGTGGTCGACCAACTTCGACCTGTACGAAGTCGCGAGCGAGGGCGGCAAACCGCGCAATCTCACTGCGAACAATCCAGCGTGGGATACGCAGCCGGTGTTCTCGCGCGACGGCTCGCAGCTCGCGTGGCGCGCAATGGAACGGCCGGGCTTCGAAGCCGACCGCTTCCATCTGGTGGTGCAGGACACGAAGAGCGGCGAACGTCGCGCACTGACGCAGACCTGGGATCGCTCGGTCGATTCGTTCAGTTTCTCCTTCGACGGCAAGACGATCTACGCCACCGCCGACAATTTCGGACAGCACCCGCTGTGGTCGATCGATGTGAAAACCGGCAAGCCGACGATGCTGACGGGGCCGGGACACGTGCATTCGTTCTCAGTCGGAGAACGCGACGTCGTGTACGCGCTGGCCTCGCTGAAGTCGCCCGCCGAACTCTATGCGATGACAGTGAAGGGCGAACCGCGCGATCTGCCGCGCATGAACGCGCAGGCGCTGAGCGAACTGCAGCTCGGCGAGCCGGAGCAGTTCACCTTCGTCGGCGCCAACGACGAAACCGTCTACGGTTACGTGATGAAACCGGCCGGCTTCGATCCGCAGCGCAAGTATCCGCTCGCCTTCATCATTCACGGCGGCCCGCAGGTGTCGTTCGGCAATGCCTGGAGCTATCGCTGGAATCCGCAGACCTATGCCGGCGCCGGCTACGCCGCGGTCTTCATCGACTTCCACGGTTCGCCCGGCTACGGCCAGGCCTTCACCGATTCGATCACGCAGGACTGGGGCGGCAAGCCGCTCGAAGACCTGCAGAAGGGCCTCGCCGCCGCGCTCGCGAAATATCCGTGGATCGATGCCGACCGTGCCTGCGCACTCGGCGCCAGCTACGGCGGCTTCATGGTCAACTGGATCGCCGGCAACTGGCAGGAACCATTCAAGTGCCTCGTGAATCACGACGGCATCTTCGATGCGCGCGGCATGGCCTACACCACCGAAGAACTCTGGTTCGACGAATGGGAACACGGCGGCCCGTACTACGAAGTGCCGGAGAACTACGAGAAGTTCAACCCGGCGAACCTGGTCGCGAAGTGGTCCGTACCCATGCTCGTCATCCACGGCGAACAGGATTTCCGCGTACCCGACACGCAGGGCATCTCGACCTTCACCGCCCTGCAGCGCCGCGGCATCCCGAGCCGCCTGCTTTTCTTCCCGAATGAAAACCACTGGGTCCTGAAACCGGCGAACAGCGTGCAGTGGCACCAGGAAGTATTGAAGTGGCTCGGCGAGTGGACGGGGAAGAAGGCCGATTGAGAGGGAAAAAGCAGATGAGACTCTTCTTGTGGGTCAGGCTTTAGCCTGACATTCCGAGGCCGGCTGAAGCCGGCCCCACAGGCAGAAGAAGCAGCTACGCACAGCAGCTATCGGCTTAGCCCAAGATTTCACACGGAGTTCACGGAGATTCGGCTGGCAGAAAACAAACTTTCCTTCTCCGTGTTCTCCGTGAACTCCGTGTGAAATGAAAGACGTCTGCGCTGCCTGCGGACTGCGGTCCGCGCATTCTCGTGTTAGAAGAGACCGGAGACGAAGTCTGCCGCAGCATGCGGCGCCGGAAAAAACAGCATGCCCATTACCTACGAGATCGATGACAGTACCGGGGTGATTCACGAAACCTGGAGCGGGGAGATCCAGGCAGAAGAACTGGAGGCTCACTGGAGTGCCTATCTCGCTGATCCGCGCGTGCTGGCGAGTCGTTGCACGCTGGTCGACCTGCGCAGGGCAACCATCCGGTTCAAGGGCGAAGAGTTGCTCCATGCCATCGAACGGCTGGTGCAGCCGGCGTTGGGCGAGTTGCGCTGGCGAACGGCCATCCTGGTGGAAGACCCGCTTCAGTTCGGCATATCCCGGCAGTACCAGGCATTTGCCGAGCTCTACAGCGAGGATGCGATCTTCCGCGACCGCGACCAGGCCCAGGCCTGGCTGTTGGAAAATGCCTAGCACCAATGGCGCTTAGTTAAGCGGGTTGACAGTTGTCCGTTGACGGTTG
>CAZBKC010000139.1:0-8018 GCA_964492345.1 uncultured Steroidobacter sp.
TGAAGTCGATGTCGCGGGCGCGATAGTTCGGCGTATCTGCATTGGCCAGGTTCGCGGCGAGCACCTCGGTGCGTTGCGAACGCAACGTCAGTGCCTGTGCGTGCACATTCAGATACGTATCGAGATTGACCGGCATCGCTGCCTCCGCCAGAAAACTGTCTTGCGGATGACATAGCAAGTGATATGCCAACGAGGCCAACTGGCCAACTGGGCTGCTGGCAACTGGCCAGAGTGAGAGGCACGTCATGAGAGCGGTGCGATGTGGGTCACTCAAGCGGCGGCAAGAAATTGCCGGAGCGGCAAGAAAAGTGATGTCGCAGCTTTCTGCCCCTTCCTCCGCTTGCGGGGGAAGGTTGGGATGGGGGCGAGCGAAGCGATCCGGTGAGTTTTTGTGCTGGCGCTGCCCCCTCCCTGCCTCTGCTGCACATGGATGTGCGAATGCCGCGGGCGCATGGATGCGCAGGAGCGGCCCCCCGCAAGCGGAGGAGGGGAAAGAAACGGAAAGCCCCGAAAGCAGTCGGGCTGAAGCCTGTGCCCCACAGAAGAATGCGTTCCCTTTCGGTTGCTCAAGTCGTGCGCGACATGCGTCACGATTTCACCGCTGCAGGCCTCGTCACGGCGCCACTGGCATCGCACTTGCTTTCTCCCCTGCTGCCGTCAATGCGATGGCGAATCGAGGAAGCAGAAGGTGTCGACTTCTTTTCGCTGGATTCTCGCGACTGCGCTCTTCGGCCTGTGCGCCGCGGCGCAGGCGCAGACGCAATCCCTGGAATCGATCCAAGCCGCTGCGGAGAAAAGCGTGACGGCGCAGCTCCCGCAGACGAAGGGCAGGTATTTCGTGACGGCAGCGAGACTCGATCCGCGGCTGCGCCTGGCGCAATGTACGGCGCCGCTGGAAGTCACTCTTCCCACCACGACGGCCAACGGCGCGAAGACCACCGTGGGCGTGCGCTGTGCTGCGCCGGCATGGTCGATCTACGTTCCGGTGACCGTCGAAATCGAAGCCCCGGTGCTGGTGCTGCGGCGAGCCCTGCCCCGCCGCGCTCCCGTCGAAATAACCGACGTGGAGCTGCAGACGCGTCGCATCGGCGGCGTGGCCGGCGGACTCATCAGCGACACGAACAACCTGGCCGGTCGACGCCTGCGGCGTGCGCTGCCCGCCGGGTCACCGTTGACCGCCGATGCACTTGCTCCCGATGTCCTTGTACGCCGCGGTCAGCAGGTGACGCTGCTCGTTGCGACGGGCCCGTTCGAGATCCGCGCGCAGGGTCAGGCGCTCTCGGACGGCGGCGAACACGAGCGCATCCGCGTGCAGAATGTGACGTCGCGCAAGATTGTCGAAGGCGTGGTGGAAAACGCGTTCACAGTCAGGGTCGATCTGTGAATGAGACGGTCGAGCGTGCGTCAATCGGCTGACAGGCGGACAAACCCCGAGGAGGGAAACCCGATATCGCGGCCGTGGCGGGCACTGCGTCACGAGCGCGGCGGCAGAAATCTGCGAGCGGGATCGCGCCGCCGGATCGCTCTTTTACCTATTCTGTGCTCCGCAGACCCGCCTTTGCGAGTTTGCCCTACGACCCCTGTCAGGCCACCGCGGAAGAACTTGCTAAAGTTCTCAGAATTGCGGCCGCTACAGGGTTCGTGGAGTACAGCAGCGATGGCCCAAGGGGCATTCAGACATGAGCATCAAGATCAGTGACTTTCAGAACCGACCCGTGCAGACGGGCACCGACAAAGCGGTGTCGCGCGCTGGCGATGGTGCTGCCGCATCGGCGGAAAGCGCGGTCGCAGGCGGCAGCCCGGTTCAGATTACCGATCAGGCCCGTCAGCTCGCCTCGCTCGAACAGGCTGTCAACAGCCTGCCGATCGTCAACGAATCGCGCGTCGCGCAGATCCGTCAGGCACTGGAAGATGGCAGCTACCAGGTCAACGCGGAACGCATCGCCGACAAGCTGCTGAGCACCGAGAAGGAACTGAGCTTCCGCTGATCCGGAGATTTCGCCCACGTGGACCCACGCATCTGCCGCGATACCCTGGAACGGCTCCTGGTCGAGGAAGCCGGCACGCTTGCGCGCCTGGAAGAACTGCTCGACAAGGAACATGAGTTCCTCACGAACAACGACATCGAAGAACTGGAAAAAGCCGGCGAAGCACGCCAGACCTGCATTGCCGCGCTGATCGCCGTCGAAGACGAGCGCCGTGCGCTGTGCCGCATGATGAATGTATCCGCGGATGCCGCCGGGCTCGACAAGCTCCTCAACTGGTGCGATCCGTCGCGCCAGCTCAAATCCCGCTGGGCCGCCTGCCATCAACGCGCCGCCCATTGCCGCAGCCTCAACGATCGCAACGGCGCACTGGTCACTGCGCGCCTGAAGCGTGTGGAAGGAATGCTCGGTGTCATCACCGGCCGCACGAACCAGCCGACGGTGTATGGCAGCAAGGGCGGCTACGAAACGACCACTCGCAGCGATCGGGTGATTGCGCGGGTCTGATCGACAGCTGGCGGGAGACAAATCTGCCGGGAAGCGTCGATTCCCGAGCCGCAGTGGCGCGAGCCGCTAGCGCCGCGCGGTCCAGGCGGACAGCGCGAAGCGCCCCCCGCCTGCAACCAGCAGCGCGAGGAAGCCACCGATGATCGCGACGTTCTTCTTGATCTGGATGACGTGCATCCGCCGCGGGGCTCCTTCGAGTTCCCAGAAGCGGTGTCCGATGAAGATCGTGACGAGCACGAACACGATCATCAGGACGGTCGTCTCGCGGATGCGATAGCCGACCAGCAGCGCGATCCCGCCAACCAGTTCGAAAATCACCGCAAGCCACGCGACGGGGACACCCATCGCAGCGGGCAGTTGAAAGTTGTTGAACGTCTGCGCGAAGCCGGGAACGTTCAGTGAATGGTTGATCGCACTCTCGATGAAGATGTAGGCGAGACAGCAGCGCGCGATCAGGAGCACGACGTCCTGATTGCGCGCGATGGCACCCTCCAGTCCGTCGAGATGCGCCGGGGTGGCACCGAGACTGCTTGTTGCCCGGGAACGATCGACGCTCATCGTGCTGCCTCCAGCTGCGGTCAGAAACGCGCCTGCAGACCCACCGTGAAGTAGCGACCCAGGACATCGTCGCCTACCGCATAGTTGCTCGGGAAAGACCCCGGGAACTGGTTGTTGAGCGCGCCAGCCGGCGGCGGATCCTTGTCGAACAGGTTCTGCACATTGAGGAATGAACTGACCCGTGCGGACTGCATCGGGAAGTCGTACGACACGGTCAGATTCGTATAGGCCACCGAAGAGACATTGCCTATTTCAGCCTCCGTCGGGTGCGACGAGAACTCGAGGCTGCTGCGATAGCGCTCGGACAAGTCGACCGTCCACTGATCGTTGAGCTTGTAGCTCAGGAACAGCGAAGCCTTCCAGACCGGCGAAGGGAATCCGCCCACCTGGGGATACGCCACGCCGGCGACGTCGTGCCTGGCCGCGAAGGGGATGTAGTACAGAATGTGCGGCTGATAGGTCGTCAGGGCGCGCAGCGACAGCGGTCGGTCGGCGAGGCTCGTGTTGAAACTGAGCTCGAGGTCGATACCGGTGGATTCCTGCTCGGCGATGTTGACGGAGCGGATGTAGAAATCCGTCATCACATTGGTCGGTGAGGTATCGGTGAAACTGTTGTTCGCACGCAGCTGAAGCTGACACAGGGGCGAGGCGCCGCCACTGGCATAGCAGGCCCTCTGGACAGGCTCGGCGACGCCGCTGAGCTGATACAGCGCATCGCTGAGCTTGATCTGATAGGCGTCCAGCGACACGCTGAAATCGAGCGTCGGGCGCCACACGAAACCCAATGTATTGGTGTAAGCCACCTCGGGATCGAGGAATGGGTTACCGCCGGTGTTCTGCCGCGGTTGACTGGGCACACCGGATGGGGAAAGCAGATAGTCAATCGCATTGGTGGTATTGCCTCGCGCGACCGGCTGATACAGATCGTAGAGACTCGGTGCGCGGAAGTCGCTCGACCGCGTCCAGCGCATAGTCAGCGAATCGGTGATATCCCAGGTCAGACCCAGCTTCCACGTCGTCGCCGTGAACTTGCGGGAGACGATCGAGGCATCGTTCGGGTCGTTGTCGTACTCGGTGTAGCGTACGGCGCCGTTGAAATTCACGTCCCTGAAGATCGAAAAATCCTTGATCAGCGGCACATTCACCTCCAACGCGCCTTCCATGATCGTCTGGTTCACATCCGAGACAGGTGCCCAGGTGTTGGGATGAACCGGCAGGTTGGGATTGCAGTTGCCGAAGCGCAGACCGGTGCAGTCCAGCAGATCGGTCGGCCGCGAATCGGAATCGAGAGACATCTCCTGCTTGCGCGCATCGACCGACAGCGCCATGTTGATGGGGCCGGCCCAGCCATTGAACGGCGCACCGGTCAGGCTGGCGGCGAAGGCATCCAGCTTGTTCTCCGTGATGTTCGTGATGGTGTCGACGAAGTAGTAAGCCATGTCGCGGGTCATCGCAGTCGGACCGAACAGGTTCATCGGGATGCAGCCCGGCAGCACGGTGGGATTGGTCAACGTGATTCTGCAAACGATCTGGCCGTCGGCCGGGTTCACGGTCGCGTCGAGCGCCGCGTAGATCTGCTGACGATTCTGATTCAGGGCGTTGACTTCCAGCTCGCTCTCGCTGTGCGTGTAGGACACATCCCAGCGATAGCCGTCGCCGAACTTGCCGCTCAGGGCAGCGATGGCATAGAAGCTCTCGTTCTCGAGCTTGTTGTTCTGCCCCATGCCGAAGTTGTCGAGCGGATTGAACTGCTTCTCGAACCTGAAGGTCGGTTCGGCCGCCGTCCCGCGGTTGGCATCGGTGCAGCCCAGCTGCGCCTGGTAAGCCGGATCCAGAAAGGCATTGCACGCGCCGATATTCACGCCGGGCACGAAGGTACGCTGGGTACCGGTATCGCCCGCCACCTGGTTCGAGTTCCACGCGCCAGCGATGTACGCGTGCACGTTGTCCGTCAGGTCGAAGTCGAACCGACCGTAGAACTGATCGGTGACCTGCTCGGACTTCAACGCCACGTTGACGAAATAGGCGCCGTCGCCGCCATTCTGCACCGTGACCTGCGTCAGGCCGTCGCGCGTACCGGGATCATAAGGTCCCCAGACACCATTCTCGTGAAAGGTCAGACCGACATTGGGAGCGCCCGGGCAGAGTGCAGGATTCACCGATCCCGGATTGGGTGCGCCAGGACCAGCCGGACACGCGACACTGCCGCCGAACGTTGCAGTCGAGTTGGTGACATATGGCCGCAGCTGCCACGGTACGGTGGTGCCATTGCCCTGGACTGTCCATCGCGGCGCTGTCCAGTCCCGCTCCCACTCGTATAAGGCGTCGCTCTGCTGTCGCTGAAAGCTGCCGACGATATGGCCCCTGCCACCGAACAGATCGGTGCCCGCAGCAATGCCGGCCTGATACGAGTCGGCATCGCTCTCCTGGGAAGTGCCGCCCTGAAGTTTGACCTTCACGCCGTTGAACTTCGAATCGCTGATGAAGTTGACGACGCCTGCGATGGCGTCAGAACCGTAGACGGCCGACACGCCGCCCGTCACGACTTCGACGCGCTCGATCAGCATCTGCGGCAGCGAGCTTGGGTCGACGAGGCCGTCGGGTGAGACCGGCGGCACGCGCTGCCCATCGAACAGCACCAGTGTGCGCAGCGGCCCCATGTTGCGCAGGTTGAGCGAGGAGACGGCACCATTCGGTTGAGCGCCGCCCGCGGCGTTCGGACTGCTCGTCACCGGGCCGTTCGAGGCGCCGCGCGAGCCGGAGAACACCGGCATATCCGCCAGGTTTTCGTACAGGCTGGTCGGCTTGGTCGCCAGCACCTGATCCGCGGTGACCACTGTAACCGGCGTCGGCGCGTCCATGCCGTCGATGATGATGCGCGAGCCTGTCACTACGACCTGCTCCAGCGCCTGACCGGCGGGAGCCTGCTCCTGCGCATGCGCCCCCATCGCCACCAGCGTACAAGTTCCCGTAGCGACGAACGCCGCCTTCGACCTAGTAGTCGACCGCATGGCATAACCCCCTTGGCTTTAGTTATCCGAGTCGTGGCCACTGGTGCGCACGATCATGCGTCCAGTGTCGAGAGGATTCTCCACCACACGCTGGCGCCACCGGCATCAATTGTGCGTCGCTCTTCATAGATTCGTTTGGATCGGAGTCGTGGTCCGCAGGCAACGCTGTAGCATCGATCGCGCCGACGAACAGGCGTTTTTTGTTCCATCGATCGCGGTGGAAAGTCGCGAATTCCCGCACCTGTCATCTGATTGATCGTTGCCTAGGCAACGCCGAAGAGACGTTGGACATGATCGCAATACCCATACGGCAAATCACGGCCCGCCTGGCCCAGGCGCTACTCGCCCTGCTGGGTTCGACGCTGCCTGCGGGAGCAGCGATGCAGGCTCCTGTTCACACCGACGCGGGAATGATCTCCGGCAGCACCGGTCGCGATGCGTCGATCTCGGTCTACAGGGGCATTGCGTTCGCGGCACCGCCCGTCGATGCGTTGCGCTGGCGGCCGCCGCAACCGCCCGCTCACTGGCAGGGCGTGCGCAAGGCCGATCAGTTCAGCGCAGCCTGCGCGCAACCACCGACACCGCGTTCAGAAACGAAGCTGCCGATGAGCGAGGATTGCCTCTATCTGAACCTGTGGACGGGGGCTGCTTCTCCTGACGAGAAACGGCCGGTGATGGTGTGGATCTACGGCGGCGGCTTCATGCTCGGCACCGCGTCGAATCCCACGTTCGACGGCGAAGCGCTGGCGCGCAAAGGCATCGTCGTGGTGACGATCAACTATCGCGTCGGCCCCTTCGGCTTCCTGGCCACACCGGAGTTGAGCAGGGAGTCGGGCAGGAGCGTATCGGGCAACTACGGGCTTCTGGACATGATCGCCGGCCTGCAATGGGTGCAGCGGAACATCGCGGCCTTCGGCGGCGATCCGTCCCGGGTGACGATCGCCGGTCAATCGTCGGGCGCCGGCTCGGTGTTGCTGCTGGCTCAGTCGCCGCTCGCGAAAGGCCTGTTTCGCGCAGCCATCGCCCAGAGTGGCGCGCGGGCGATCGGTGATCCGACGTTCGTGCAAGTACGATCGCTGGCGAGCACCGAACAACGTGGTGTTCGGTTCGCCGCAGCGCGTGGCGCTCACTCCCTGCAGGAACTACGGGCACTCACTCCGGAGCAGATTCTCGTCGGCGTCGAACTCGACAAGCCGGATCCCGGCGACGATGGCGACGCATCCCTGCCCGTCTTCCGTCCTGCGATCGATGGTTGGGTCCTGCCATTGCCCGTTGGCGAAACCTACGCGCGTGGCCTGCAACAGGACATTCCGGTCATGACCGGATTCAATCGCGACGAAATGGGTGCCGTGCCGACTCCAAATATCACGCTGTCCGCACTGCGCGAGTCGGCGAAACAGGTTTACGGCCCGATGACCGACGAACTGTTCAGACTCTATCCGGCGACGAACGACGCCGAGGCCGGCGAGGCGCAGAACGCGTTTTCGCGCGATCGCATGCGTGCGTCTTCCTGGTTGTGGGCCACCGCGTGGAAGCAGCAGACACGCAGCAACGTGTATACGTATTTCTGGACCCATGCGCCGCCGGATCCGCGCGGTGCCTCCCACAGCGCCGAGTTGCGCTACGTCTTCAATAACCTCGATCGCTTCGATCTGCCCTGGACCGGGCAGGATCGCCAGGCGGCGGAGACAATGTCGTCGTACTGGGTCAATTTCGTCACGCATGGCGATCCGAACGGCCCTGGCCTGCCGACGTGGCGAGCCTTCGGCGGCAAGCCCGAGGTCATGGTGCTGGGCGACAACTACGACACGATGCCCATCGCCGAACCCGCGCGACTCGATTTCATGAAGCGGTTCTTCGCGGCACAGAGGCAGTGGTGATTGCGCGCGGCGGAGATCGAGAGACGGAGTAACCGCATAGAGCGCATCCGATCCCCTCCTCCGCGCAGCGGGGGAGG
>CAZBKC010000140.1:0-8015 GCA_964492345.1 uncultured Steroidobacter sp.
CGCCAACCGTCAACTCGTTGAGTAAGTGCCATTGTCCCTAAGGCGCCTCACGCCAGGCTGACGGCCCTGCCTTCCCGAATCGATTCGTAGACCGCGCTGACGATGCGGATATCAGTGCGGCCTTCGCGCGCGCTGAGCCGATACGGGACAGGTGCCCCGCTCTGGATGCTGCCGGCAAATGCATCGAGCTGACCTTCGAACTCGTCTTCTTCTTTGATCTTTACATTACCCTTACTATTGGACGTGAGCATAAGGCGCTTCTTGTAGGAAAATGCGCGGCTCAACTGATAAAAGCCCTTCTCGGCACCCACCCAGATCTGGTCCATCCCGGTGACGTAGCTGGTAGCGCAGTTCGCCATGGCCCCGCTCGGAAAGCTCATGTTCCACAGCACAGTGTCCTCGATCCCGCTATGGGGATCGGCATGGGCAGCCAGCCCGACTACTGTAACGGGCTCTTCGTTGCTGATGTAGCGGGCTGCCTGAATCGCATAAACGCCCTGTTCCAGCAGTACACCGCCACCCGCGAGCTGGCTATTGTGGCGCCAGTCGTTGCTGCCGGAGAGAGGGAAACCGATTTTTGCCGTAATGAGGCGTGCCGCGCCGTAAGTATGCTCGCGGGCCAGCCGCATCATTTCCTGATGCGAGGCGGAGTAGTGGCAGCGGTAGGCGACTCCCAGATGACGGTTTGCGTCTGCGCAGGCTGCGGTCATCGCATCGCATTCGGCAACGCTCGTTGCCATGGGCTTCTCGACGAACACATGTTTGCCGGCCTTCGCGGCGCGGATCGCGTACTCGGCATGCATCGCATTCGGCAGTGCGATGTACACGATGTCGATGTCGGGGTTGTCTGCAATGCGGTCGAACGTGTCGTACGTGTACCAGCCTTCGCGCGGGACGCTGTACTTCTGACCCCACTCTTCCAGCTTGCCCATGCCACCGCTGACCAGGCCGGCGAGATGGCAGTTCTCGGTATAGCCCAGTGCGGGGATGATTTTCTTACCCGCCACGAAACCCAGGCCAACGACCGCAACACCCAGGCCGGCGGTGGAGCGCGGTCCAGCAGCTACTTGCTTGGATTTCCTGGTTTCACCTCCGCAACCCAGCAGGGTGGCGCTGGCGCCGAGACCCAAGCCGAGTGCGGCGCGACGGGAAAAGCTTGGCAGCTTGTCAGGCCCGGTGGATTTGGTCATGGCTACCTCTGGTGATTCGTCTAAATGCACGAGACCACACGATGGATCCCGACCCGTCGGCATTTTTCTACAACGCGGGCTTAATAGCACAGGAGTGCCGTACGAGTCGCGCTTGATTCGCGCGATTCACCGTAGGCGATAGGCGACATTTCCGCGCCACGGCGGATCATCATCGCAGAGACTTGTGCCTGAATGGCGCGAGACGGTGGGCTAGTAAGAAAGAAGCGGTTGGCGGTTAGCGGATGGCGGTTAGTCAGAGGATATTCCGCACCCTTTCATGCCTTGCGGGTCGCGCGAAGCGCGATGGAAAACTAGCTAAGGAATCTCTGATTTACCTCTTGTTCGTCATTCCCGCGAAGGCGATGACCGAAGGAAATCCCGCGGGAGAATCCATCCGGATCAGCAAGATGGGCCCCCGCCTTCGCGGGGTGACGGATCAGACCTTCCCTAAAGCGACGCGCGTGCGTACAGCAGCGGTCCGGACATGGTGAAGTCGGCCAGGCCTGCCGAATCTTCTGATCGCGATTCGGCTTCGAGACTGAAGGTCCGGTAGCCGATACCCACGGCCAGGTGAGGATTCGGTTGCCACACGATGCCGAGGCGCGCATCCAGCAGGGAGCCTTCGATGTCGTCGGTGCTGATCTTGCTGTACTGCACACGGGCTTCCACCGCGTAGCGGTTCAGGAATCCGATCTGGCCTTCTGCGCCGATCACCGGTACCGGTGCGGTGTCACCCGTCGGTTCGCGCGTTGCTTCACCGCGCACCACCGCGTTGGTTTTTACGTCGGCGACCTGAATGCCGAGCATGAGTGCCAGCGAATAGTTCTGGCGTTTCAGAAACTGATAGCCATAGATCAGATCGACGGTGCGGATGTCGAAGCTGCTGCTGACGACGTCGCCCTCCACGAATTCGTCACCTTCGTAAATGATAGATGTCCCCGCCTCCATGGTCTTGGTGGCATGGCGCCGGATGCTGAGGCCGCTCAGACGCAGGAGGCTGCGCTGACCTGGAAACAGCGTCAGTTCCGGCGTCGCCACGATCGCCGTGTCGTCGAGGCCGAAGTCGTCCTCGGCATTGAACAGCGTTCCCTGGTTCTCGGGGTCCTCATCGACGCGCGCATTGGTCGTCAGGCCACCGAAGGTCACGCCGAATTCGAAGGCAAGCTTGTCGGCGATCACGCGCGGCGCCGGCTCGGTGTCCCACACGGGCTGTTCCGCCGCATTCACGGTGGCTGCCGCGAGCAGCGCGAGCGCAGGGGCGAGCAACGCCGGGCGCATGGAGACTGGGCGCATGGAGGGCTTCATCCTTCGGCAACGGGGTCCAGCGTGGAGTATTCAGCGCCGCTCGACGGGATGCCACGTAACGCATCCCGAATTGTGACCTGCGGCGGATTTACGGGGGCAGCCTGTGTTCAGTGTCTGCTGGCGGCGTCGGTGCGCTCAGCTCCCGGGCCACGCTGGCACGCCGCAGGAAAGGCAGGTGGCGCAAGGCCAGCGGTTTGAGGCGGAAGTAATACAGGTCGGTTGCCAAGGTACGCATTCCAGGACGCATGAGCAGCACGCGATACGTGTCGTGCCGGTCGTCGGTCCAGCGCATCTTGTTGTTCAGTGCGCCGCCCATGAAGTCGTAACGTGCGTACTTGCGTTCCTCCATGAGCGATTGCAGTTCGGCAGCCTCGAGGAGCGTGCCCGGCGAACAGGCGGAATAGGCATCGTCGTGGGCGATTTCCGCGGAGTAGTAGTTCCTCTGGTCCATGAACGCGATCGTGCCCGCAACCGGTTTCCCGCCGCAGTACAGGATGTGGATGCGGCAGTCGCCGCGTTGCGCCATGGCCCGCGTCAGATCCGTGTAAAAACGCTCGTATTCGGGCGACTGGGCCATGCCGATCTTCTTCTTCGCCTTCCAGCTGCGGCTGTGCAGGTCGAGCATGTCCCGCATGGCGCGTTCGACAGCGTCGGGCTGCTCGTAGGTGCGGACCTGCACTGCGCCCTGCTGTTCGAGCTTGCGATGGGCGGCGCGCAGGTTCTTGCGCAGCTTGGTACCGCGTGATTTGAGGAAGGGTTCCCAGGGACGTTGCAGATCGAGCCAGGGGCACAGGAACGAGGGCGCCTGTCGCAGCCTGAGGCCGGATGCGCGCGCGTATTCGCGCAGTCGCTGCAATTCCCAGTTCTCCTGGCGCTGCTCGTCGATGCGCAGCACATCCCAGTCGCCTTTCATGCCTTCGATCCGCTGCAAGGCATGGTCATACGCCGCGGGATCGTGGATGCCCAACGCCAGCCGCGGGCGATTGACGTCATGCAGCATACCGATGGGTTCGAGGAACCGCAGCGGGATGCGCAGCATCCGGCCGCGCGTCAGCTGCAGTGGCAGAATCAGTACCGCTGCGCCGGCTTCGCGGACCACGATGATGCGCAACTGCTGCTTCGGATCCGCCAGGTGTCGCCACCACGTCGACAGATAGCTCCAGCTCTGCCAGGGCGTTGCCCCTTCGGACAGGGCGAACAGACGATCCCAGTCGGATTGCAGCGTCTGCCAATCCTGCACGCTGGTGATGATGTCACTCGTGAACCGGGAAGAGCGCGTCGGCGAAGCGCTGTCAGACTGCAAGGGCATGATCATGGATGCGGCGCGAACCGTTCGGCGAGCGCATTGCGAAGACGGCGTGCGGTGGAGACCGGGTGCCCTCGCGGGGCGACTGCAAGCGATACCCGCGGCTCGTGGTCGGTGGCCCAGTGCCGGAACGATGGACTGCTCGGCAGGTCCAGGCGCGTGAGGGCACCGGCGCGAAAGTCGGCTTCGATCGATCGGGCCATCAGCGCCTCGCAGAGAGGCTGCGTACGCTCCTTGCCGGCGGGCGTCGCGTGGAGCAGGTGACTGCGACCGTTGCGTCCGACACGCACGCTTGCGGCGACGAGACGGCCATCGGCCAGCAACGAGGCGAAACTGGCGCCGGTATCGCGAAAAGGCAGTTCGCCGACCAGTTTGTGCAGGATGGGCGAGCCGCGCACGGACTGGTCCAGGCGGGAAGCGGATGTGTACCTTCGCTCGGCCGCGCAGTATCCCGTGAGCCCGTCCAGCTGGGCGGTGCGACCGTGCTGGATGTCCAGGACGATCTCGCGCCCGCGCAGGGCGTGTCGCGCTTTCTGCAGGGCGCGCTGGCGTTCGGGACTCATGGCAACGTACTGCTCCCACGTGCCCTGCAACGACACCCAGGACTGCGACGCTGCTGCACTGACATCGATGGCCCATCCGCGGCTGGCGGCCTGCGCCTGCAGCTCACGCACCAGCGGTTCGTTCTCGTGCTGATCGCCCAGTTCGATACGGTCCCAGGCGCTGTTCTGATCGAGCAGATACCGCGCAACTGCGACGGGCACTTCCTCCGCATCGGCATTGCAAAGGAGGCGGGCACGTTGCGTTTCGAATCCCATGATTTCGAGGCATCTGGAATCCGGCAGCCCCCAGTCGTGTCGCAGCGTGATGTGTGCGGGCAGTATGGCTACCGGAGTGCCGCTGCGCAGCGCTACGACCAGCGCCAGCCGCCCGTGAATGCCCGCGGTCAGGAACCATGGCAGCAGGTAGTCGCTGGTATCGAACACCCGAGCCTGTGCCGACAGCAGCGACTGCCAGTGCGGCGCCAATGTCTCCCAGGCGGGCAACGATGTGACGAGTCCGATCTCGTAGCCTTCGGGCGTGACCTGCCTCTGCTGCAGATGGGTGTGCAGCGGCCGTACGTCGCGCACTGGCTCGGGTACCTGGCGGAATGTCAGCCAGTGCAGCGTCGAACCCCAGTCCTCATCGAAGGTTTCCGTCTCTTTTGCCAGGATCCAGCCGATGCGTGCGAGGGCGGCGGTGCGTGTGCGCCAGAAGTCCCGATACTCCGCGGTACTGAAGGCGCACAGGGGCAACTCGCGGAAGGCGCCCAGATTCCTCGCGACGGCGGCTGTTCGCAGGGCCAGCATGCCGGAGGCACGCCGATGCTCCGGCAGCACGACATAGTCATCGACAAAGAGCGTCGGACCACCGACGGACAACCCTTCCGGCGGCTCGTCGCCGTAGTACGACCAGATTTCAGCCGCGTCCTCCGCAACGAAAAGGTGCATGTAGCCCACGAGTTCGCTTCGCACAAACAGGCCGGTGCTCAGGCCTGTGCCATGCTGCTGGGCGAATTCGAGCCTTTCCCTGATCTGCACGCGACCGGCCCGCTGGATGCGCGGATAGATGCACGATTCCAGCTTCGCCATCGCTCTGGCGTCGGCCGGCGTCAGCCATCGCATGTGGTAGGCGTCCAGCGTCATGTCTTCACCGCTGCCAGCCAGTCGAGGGGCCGGCGCAGCATTCGCGGCAGCCTGTCGAGCAACGGTGCCGCCACGCGCAGCGTCTCCTGCCACTCGTCGCGGCGCAGGGCGAAGGCGAAGAAGCCTGCCGCATAGACGAGGGCGATGGCTGCTGCCGCCGCGGCTACCTTGAGCAAGGTGAGCTCACCCATGTTGTCGCGCAGGAGCAGCGCCACCAGCAGTGCCGGCAGCACGGCGACCAGCATCGGTGCGATCGTCGCGCCGGCGAACTTCCAGCCGGTGCTCTGGACGTCACGCGCCACGATCGGCATCTGGAACCAGAAGCCCAGTGTCACGTTCGCGAACAGCATGCCGCCGGCCACTCCCAGAATGCCGAAGTGCGGAGTCAGCGCCAGGATGGCGATGAGCGAGACGATCACTTCCGCAAGCGTCAGGACCACAACGGTCCGCACACGTTCCATTGCCAGCAGCACGATGGCTGTTCCCGAGAGATAGACAGACACCAGGATATCGAGACTCATCAGGGCCACCAGCGCTTGCGGTGTCTCGTCCTTCAGTTCCGGAACCCACACCCCCAGCAGGAAGTGACCGAAGATTGCGATCACGATGACGATGGGAGAGGCGACCGCCGTCACGAGCTTGGTACCGAGTATCAGCATGCGCTGCAGGTCGCTGAACCGCCGGCGCCCGTGCAGGTTCGATGCGATCGGCAGGTAGGTATCCGTGATGGGCTCGACTGCGACCGTCGCCACACTGGCGAGTGCCTGCGACAGCGCGTACGGCGCAAGCACGCCGATCGGCAGCAGCATGGCCACCAGGAATGCATCGAATCGCTGGGTGCCTTCCGTGAGCAGATCGTCGAACAGTGTCCAGATCGAGAACGAACGGATGCGCTGCCAGACGCGCCGGTGGAACTGCGCAGGAATCTGCAGCAGTCCGGGAAGGAGGCGCCGGATCACGGCGAGGTCGATCAGCAGGCGCACGCAGCTCGCGCCGAGTTCCAGCGCTGCCAGGGTCACGATGCTGTGCCCACGGGTCACCAGCACCCACTGGCCGGCTGCCGTGAGCACGCGAACGATGATCGAGATCCAGTTGCGCAGATCGAAGCGCTGCGCCCCCTCATACAGATTCTCCACGGTGGAGGCCGGCAGGCTCACCAGGCAGTTGACTGCGAGGATCAGCAGCACCGTGCGGAAATCCGCTTCCAGCGCCGGCGGGATCTCGAACCAGGACATGGGCAGGCCGAGGCTCAGTGCGATGCCGGCGATCAGTGCGACGATGCCAGCGACCGTCAGTGCGACGGCGACCGTTGCGATCAGTTTCGAGAAGGCACGCTGGCGTCCCTGGCCGGTGAAGCGTGCGTGAAACCGCACCTGCGCATTCGCCAGGCCGAGATCGAGGAAATGCAGGTAGAACGTGATGGTGTGACTGACGATCCAGACCGCATAGGCCTCGATGCCCAGGTAGCGCACGATGATCGGCGTCAGGATCAGGTAGATCAGTCCGCCGACGGCGAAGTCGGCGTAGCCGGAACCCAGGTTCAGCAGCCAGCCGCCAAAGCGGTGGGTGGCGACTTCGTCCTGCGCCGCTGACGGGTTGGGATTGGTCACGTGACTGCGTCCAGCTCGCGTGTCGTGATCGCGGGCAGGCGTCCGTGGTCGTCGACGTCGTGGCACACGAGGCGGCCGCGATGCACACCGATCAGCGACTGCTCGCGCAGGCAGCGGATCAGCTCCGGACTCCAGCGCCGCACGCCGATGCCGAGGGTGACCTGCGGGTAACGTGTCGCGACGATGCGCGCGCCGAATTGCCGCTTGTAGATCACGACGCCATCGGCGAGGGAAGGGCGGGAGTTTCCCAGCACCACGCGTCGTATGCCGCGGTCCGCCGCGTATTGCAGGCACAGCGCATCGAGTGCGGCGCTGGCGCCGGGCGGCGGCGGATCGCTGATCGCGCCGAACCAGCCGAACTTCAAGGTCGTGCCGGCCACGGTCAGCAGCATGCCGGCCACCCAGCCATCGTCGGAGAACAGTTTCGCCAGCGTGTCGCCGCGGGCGCGCTGCAGGAAAGCTGCTTCCGGGACGATGCCCGCCGCGGCGCGGAAACGAGCCTGGATGTACGGGCGGTAGAAGCGTTCATAGAACGCATGGATATCCTCGGCACGCTCGGTCAGCTCCAGCCGGTACTGGTGCCTGCGGATACGTCGAGCGATCTTCTTGCCTGTCTCGTGCGGCAGGCGCAGTTCCTGCGCGCCGATGTCGAGCACAACTTCCTGGCGGATCCATGCCGGGATGACGATGTCGCTGTGGGCGCGTTGCAGGCAGGACCACAGCGGAGGCAGTTCCGTCAGCACGACATCGCAGTCGCCGGTCGCACCGCGCAGCGTGCGCGAGAGTTGCCAGGGACGCACGTCGCTCGCCAGGTCGCGGGTGGCCGGCGCATCGGCGAACAACAGGCGGCTCAGCCAGCCGAGATTGCGTCCGTTGCGGGGGCCGGACGCTGTCCGTGCTCTACCTCGGCATCGGACGC
>CAZBKC010000141.1:0-2777 GCA_964492345.1 uncultured Steroidobacter sp.
CGACTACGATCAGACGGCCGTCGTCACCGGCAATCTCGGCGCGTCGCTGCCGGTGGCCGGTGTACTGGCAGGAGGTCCCGCCGTCGGGGCCGCGCTCCTGCTTTTCTCGCAGGTCTTCAAGGAACCGCTGAAAGGCATGACGCGAGGTTACTACCGGATCACGGGGCCATGGGAGAATCCGGTCATCGAGCGCGTCGATGCGGCGCAGGGCAAGGAAGCCGCGAACAGCGCACGCGAAGGCGCGTCGATGTAGCGCGATCGGGATTCACCTCATGCCAACCGCAGCCGTCATACAGCTCACTTCGGGTCCCGAGGTTGCCGCGAATCTTGCCGCTGCGCGTACGCTCATCGAACGGGCTCGCAGCGAGGGGGCGGTCTTTGCCGCACTGCCCGAAAACTTCGCCATCATGGGGCGCAAGGAAACCGACAAGCTGGAAGTCGCCGAGGCATTCGGCGAGGGTCCGATCCAGGCATTCCTCGCACACACCGCTCGCGAGCTGCACCTGTGGATCCTCGGCGGCACGGTGCCGATCCGTGTCCCCGAACATCCGGGCAAGGTTGCCGCGGCGTCGCTGCTGTTCGATGACCAGGGTCGCTGCGTCGCGCGTTACGACAAGATCCATTTGTTCGATGTCGACATTCCGGGCAGGCAAGAGCGATATCGCGAATCGGCGACCATCGCTGCAGGAGAATCTCCCACGGTCGTATCGACGCCGATCGGCCGGCTCGGCATGGCCGTGTGCTATGACGTGCGCTTCCCCGAGTTGTTTCGCGTCATGCAGTCACAGGGGGCCGAGCTCCTGAGCCTGCCGTCGGCGTTTACGGCGCCCACGGGCAGGGCACATTGGGAAGTCCTGTTGCGGGCGCGTGCTGTCGAGAATCTCAGCTACGTGCTGGCGCCGGCGCAAGGCGGAAAACATGCCAACGGGCGCGAAACCCACGGTGACTCCATGATCGTCGATCCCTGGGGGCATGTACTGGCGCGCGTGGCGGCGGCGGCCCCCGGGCTGGCAATCGCCGAAATCGACCATACTGTGTTACAGGAACTGCGCGATCGCTTTCCGGCGCTCAATCATCGCCGGTTCGCGATCGGCGGCCTGTAAGCTGCAGCCTGCAGTTCCTCCATCCGCGCAAGTCGAGATCGAACACACATCATGTCCACCGTTTCCTCCAGCCTGCACCTCGAATTGCCGACCGCCTCGGATACTGCCGAGCCGCTCGATCTCGCGCGGCAGGCGATTCTTGCACCCTCGGGGCTGGACGATCAGCGGATCGCGAATGTGCTCGGCAGCGTCATGGGCTACAGCGTCGACTACGCCGATCTGTACTTCCAGCTGAGCCGCGACGAGTCATGGTCGCTGGAGGATGGAATCGTCAAGGATGGCGCGCACAGCATCGAACAGGGCGTCGGCGTGCGTGCGCTGGCTGGCGAGAAGACGGGCTTCGCCTACTCGGATGAGATCCTCCTGCCGGCGCTCACCGAGGCATCGCATGCCGCCCGCGCCATCGCGCGCAGCGGCGGCAATGCGGGCCTCAAGGCATGGCAACCGACTGCCGGGCACCGCCTGTATCTGCCCGAGGATCCGATCGAAGGCCTCACCGATCCAGAGAAAGTGCGTCTGCTCGAACAGATCGACATCGAGGCGCGCCGCATCGATCCGCGGGTGAAGCAGGTGATGGCGAGCCTGTCCGGTTCGCATGAAGTCGTGCTGGTGATGGCCAGCGACGGTACCGTGGCGGCCGACGTGCGGCCGCTCGTGCGCATGAATGTCTCCGTCATCGTCGAACAGGACGGCCGGCGCGAGCAGGGCTATGCCGGTACCGGCGGCCGTTATGGATTCAGGCGATTTCTCGAAAACGACCGCTGGAAGGAACTGGTGCGCGAAGCGGTTCGCGGCGGCGTGGTGAACCTCGAAGCGTCTCCGGCACCCGCCGGGTCGATGACCGTGGTGCTCGGGCCAGGCTGGCCGGGAATTCTGCTGCACGAAGCCATCGGGCATGGACTGGAGGGCGACTTCAATCGCAAGGGCACGTCGGCCTTCTCCGGGCGCGTGGGTGAGAAAGTTGCCTCGGAACAGTGCACGGTCGTGGACGACGGCACGCTCGGTTCGCGTCGCGGTTCGCTCAATATCGACGATGAGGGCACGCCGACCCGGTGCACGACCCTGATCGAAAACGGTGTGCTGCGCGGTTACCTGCAGGACAAACTCAATGCACGACTGATGGGTGTGCCAGCGACGGGCAATGGTCGTCGCGAATCATTCGCTCACATGACCCTGCCGCGCATGACCAACACGTACATGCTGCCCGGCAAGCACGATCCGCAGGAGATCATCGGTTCGGTCAGCAAGGGTCTGTACTGCCGCAATTTCGGCGGCGGTCAGGTCGACATTACTTCGGGCAAGTTCGTGTTTTCGGCGAGCGAGGCGTATCTGATCGAAGACGGCAGGCTGACCCGTCCAGTCCGCGGTGCCACGTTGATCGGCAACGGCCCGGATGTGCTGCGGCGCGTCTCGATGGTGGGCAACGATCTGAAGCTGGATGAAGGCGTGGGCACCTGCGGCAAGGAGGGGCAGGACGTACCCGTCGGTGTCGGTCAGCCTACCCTGAGGATCGATGGATTGACGGTAGGCGGTACCGCCACGGGCTGAGCAAGCCAGGGATTCCAGGGGGACGGTTGCGGTCCGGGGTGGGGCAATCGTCCGGATCGGCAGGATTGGCAAGTCAAGCCGGATGGCGCCGGTTCGTGCCGCGCTGTTAGGATGCCGCAGCATCCC
>CAZBKC010000141.1:2787-6280 GCA_964492345.1 uncultured Steroidobacter sp.
CAGCATCCCTTAGTACTTTCGCCCCGGCCATGTGGATCGCCCGACCTCTCTACGAATTGATTCCCTACATCTACATGCTGTTGGGGCTTGCGCTGCTTGGTGCTGCCTGGCTCATCAACATGGACAGGCTGCCGGGCGTGCTGCTGCTGCTGGGCTCGCTCAGTCTGCTGGCGGGAATCGTGTTGTGGCTGCGACGCAAGGACTACCGCACCACTCAGGCGGAATACAGCAGCAAGCCGCTGGACGACTGATCCCGGTCAGCGGCCGTGAGCCTCGACCGAGCCCTCTTCATCGTCATCTGAGTCGACCGCAGCGGCGCCGCGCAGCATCGGCACGGCGTCGTCTTCGCCATCGTCCGGCAGTACGCGCGTACGCGACAGGCGTTCATCGAGATACATGATCTCGTGCTGACCGATCTGCACGACGTCGCCGTCATTGAGGATGCGGCGACGCACGCGCTTCGAGCGGACATGGACGCCATTGGTGCTGTTCAGATCTTCGATCACGCAACTCTGTACCGTGGTGATGATCTGTGCGTGATGGCGGCTGACGAACTTGCTGTCGATCTGCAGATCGTTGTCCGAGGTTCGCCCGATGATGAAGCGGCCTACCGACAGATCCCGTTCGGCGATGGTGGCGCCATTCACGCCCACCAGGATGCGGCCCAGGACCATGCGGCGCTCGCCGGTAGAGTCGGGAACCTGTGGCATCTGCGGCGGCAGCGCGTGAAGTTTGACCGAGCGCTCGGCGTATTCGATCCACTGCATCTCTTCTACCGCGGAATTGATGTCGGCCACGGTCACGACATCGCGATCCTGGCTGAAGGCGGCCATCATCGAAGTGTCGCAGAGCGTGTTGACGAGCCGCGGTACGCCGCCCGTGTAGCGATAGATGACCGGGAATGTGTCGGGCTGAAATATTTCGCGGCCCTGCGAACCGGCGACTTCGAGACGATGCTGGATGTACGACTCCATGTCGTTCCTGGACAGTGGCGTGAGATGGAAGCGCAGGCGGATGCGCTGTGCGAGCTGCACCAGTCCCGGTGAGTTCAGCTTGTCGTTCAGTTCCGGCTGTCCCGCAAGGATGATGCGCAGGACTTTTTCCTTCGTGGTCTCGATGCCGGAAAGCAGTCTGATCTCTTCGAGTACCTTGTTCGACAGGTTCTGCGCTTCGTCGACGATCAGCAGCACCCGCCGGCCATTGGCGTACTGTTCGACGAGAAACTCGTTGAGCGTTGCCAGGAGTTCGGCCTTTTTCATCTTGAACGGCTGAAAGCCGAACTGCACCAGCACGCTCTGCAGGAATTCGAGCGCCGAGATCTGCGTCTGGCTGATCTGGGCGACGACCACGTCTTTTTCGAGTTCCTTGAGGAAGGTCTCGATCAATGTCGTCTTGCCGGAGCCGATTTCGCCCGTAATGACCACGAAGCCATCCGTGAACCAGATGGTCGATTCCATGTACGCCTTGGCGCGGGCATGGTGCTTCGAGAGATACAGAAAGGCCGGGTCCGGTGTAAGCCGGAACGGCAGCTCCTGCAGGTTGAACAACTCCAGATACATGAATTCTGGGCCCCGGCCGACTGGCTATCGAAGTGTCATTGATCCAGCCTGAGCAGCTGGCCGGCAAAGTTTACGGCGTCGCGCCCGGGGACACAAAGCGGCCGGGCGTTCGACGATCGGGAGATCCGGAGTGCGTCACACTGTGCCTGTGTTCCCTGCATTGCGTTCCGTGGCCATCGTTACGTTTCCTTAACCGCCTTCAACTGACCTTGAGTTTCAGCAAGGCCCGCAAGGCCCGGTCGCGCTTGCCAGCGGAAGTCTCGATGATGGTGCAGTGGCCGAGTTTGCGGTTCGGCCGCGGCTCCTTGCCGTAGCTGTGGAAGTGCACACCGGGTATCCGCAGGGCCTGTTCCGGCGTCGGTATCCCGCCGATGAAGTTCACCATCGCTGAGTGACCGATGGCAGCCGTGCTCCCCAGAGGCAGTCCGAGAATCGCCCGCACATGGTTTTCGAATTGACTGGTCTGTGCGCCTTCGATCGTCCAGTGCCCCGAGTTGTGCACGCGGGGCGCCATTTCATTGGCGACCAGTCGTCCGCGCTGAACGAAGAATTCGATCGTGAGAATGCCGGCGTAGTCGAAGTGCCTGAGAATACGTTTCAGATAGGCCTCGGCGGATTTCTGCAGGCGCGCGTTGTTGTACGGTGCAGTCGAGTAACGCAGGATGCCTTCGGAATGCGTATTGGCAGATAGCGGATAGCAACGGATCTCGCCGCGCGTGCTGCGTGCGCCGATGATCGATACCTCGCGGCTGAAATTCACGAATCCTTCGTAGATCAGCGGCACCGCGCCGAGTTTCGACCATGCCTTGTCGATGTCGTTGCTGGTGCGGACGAAATACTGACCGCGCCCGTCGTAGCCAAGGCGCCGTGTTTTCAGCACGCCAGGAATACCGATGCGCTTGGCGGCTGCCTGCAGATCCTGCAGCGAATCGACCGCAGCGAACCCGGGTGTCGGAATCTTCAGTTTCCGGAAGAGGGACTTCTCATGCAGGCGATCCTGCGAGGCTCCCAGAGCGTCGACGGGTGGCAGGAAAAGGCGCCGACGCGCGATATCCCGCACCGCATCGACCGGGACGTTCTCCACATCGAACGTGATCAGGTCGACCTGTTGCGCAAGCGATGCAAGAGCTGCCGGATCGTCGAACGCACCCTGCACGGTGTGCCCCACCTGTGCGCCTGGCGTGTCGCTTCCCTGATCGAGGAACACGAAGCGCAGGCCCAATGGATAGCCTGCCAGGGCCAGCATTCGTCCGAGCTGGCCGGCGCCGATGATGCCGATCTTCATGGATGGCGAGGCGCGACGGCTGGATCAGGATGTGCCAGTACACCCGCGGTCTGGTCGCTGCGGAATTTGTCGAGCGCCTGCTGCAGGGTCGGGTACTTGTTGGCGAGAATCGCCGTCGCGAGCAGAGCGGCGTTCGTGGCGCCGGCCTGTCCGATGGCCAGCGTTCCAACCGGTATGCCCGCGGGCATCTGCACGATGGAGAGCAGGGAATCCATGCCGTTCAGCGCCTTCGACTGGACAGGAACGCCAAGCACGGGCAGCGTCGTTTTCGATGAAGTCATGCCGGGCAGATGGGCTGCGCCACCCGCGCCGGCGATGATGACTTCGAGCCCGCGCTCACGCGCCGTGCTCGCGTATTCGAAGAGCAGGTCGGGCGTGCGATGTGCCGAGACAACGCGCGTTTCATAAGCGACGCCGAGTTTCTGCAAGGTATCGGCGGCGGGTTGCAGCGTTTCCCAGTCGGACCGGGACCCCATGATGATGCCAACGAGCGGTTTCATCCGGGAATTGTAGCAGCCCGTATTAATAAGGCTTCAACCAACTCCCCCTCTCCCGCCTTTGGCGGGAGAGGGTTAGGGGTGAGGGCAGCCTTTGAATAAGGCTTCAACCAACTCCCCCTCTCCCGCCTTTGGCGGGAGAGGGTTAGGGG
>CAZBKC010000141.1:6380-7957 GCA_964492345.1 uncultured Steroidobacter sp.
TGAGGGCTTCTCAGGGCATGGCCTCACGCAGCTTGCGAAACAGCTCACGCGTGGCCCGCGGCGGCAATTTCTCACGCTGTTCCCTGCCAGCCTGGTCGGTGAGGGCCGCCAGCTCGGCAAATGCCGGCGGCGGGATTCCGCCCTCGCATTCGCGTGCAAACTGCTCGAGTGCGGGACGTCCTTCGCGAACGATCCGGTCGCGCCATTGTTCGAGACGTCTGAAGCGCAATGTCGCGAGGCGCTCGCGATCGCGGCGGGCGTCGAGTGCAACTCGAATCGGCTCGGCATCGATCTTGCGCATGAGCTTGCCGATGTACTGCTTCTGCCGATAGAGGCCGCCATGCGCAGTGATCCTGCGTGCGAGCAGCACTGCGTCGCGCAGATTGTCGGGCAGCGGCAAGGCATCCAGCTCGACATCGGGCAGGTCGATCAGGGCTTCACCGAGCGTCTGCAGGTCGTCGCTCTGGCGCTTGCGCTCGCTTTTGCTCGGGCCGTCGTCGTCTTCTTCGTCGATCATGGCGGGAGGATAGAACGGGCAGCAGCCTCGCGAAAGGCGCGCAATAACGCAGGGTCGTGCCTGATAAGATCGAGGCATGACTTCTCCCCAGCCTGTTTCCGCACGCAATCCGGCGCCCGCCAGTCAGTCGCTCAGCCAGTCCGATCTCGAGTCCCTGGTGACCATGGCCATTGCCGAGGCCCGGCAACTCGGCGCCACGGAAGCCGAGGTGGCGATCAGTGTGGACACCGGCCTGTCGGTCACTGCGCGCCTTGGCGAGGTGGAGACGCTGGAATATCAGCGCGACCGCGGCATGGGTATCACCATCTATCGCGGCAAGCGCAAGGGCTCGGCGAGTACTGCGGATCTCGGTGCGGCCGCCATTCGCGAGACGGTGGCCAAGGCATACAGCATCGCGGGATTCACTGCCGAAGACGACTGCGCCGGCCTGCCGGAGCCGGACACACTGGCGACCGAGATACCTGACCTCGACCTGAGTCATCCCTGGAATATCGAGCCGGATCAGGCGCGGGACATGGCGGTTGCCTGCGAGGCTGCCGCACTGGCAGTCGACAAGCGCATCGGCAATTCCGAGGGCGCGACACTGTCGAGCCATCGCGGGATTCGTGTGTATGGGAATTCGCTGGGTTTCCTCGGCGGTTACCCGAGCACGATTCACAGCCTGAGCTGCGTGGTCATCGCGCAGGAGCGCGAGGAAATGCAGCGCGACTACTGGTACAGCTCGGTGCGCGACTGGCGCGAACTGGAGGACGGCGAAAGGATCGGCCGTATTGCGGCCGAACGTGCCTTGCGTCGCTTGAATGCGCGCAAGCCGACGACCACGACGGCCCCGGTGCTATTCGTACCGGAGCTGGCCCGGGGTCTCATCGGCCATTTCCTTGGCGCGATTCGCGGCGGCAGCCAGTATCGCCGCGCATCGTTCCTGCTCGACGCTGCCGGCACGCAGGTCTTTCCCGACTGGTTCACCATCTCCGAGCGCCCGCATATTCCGAAGGCCCTTGGCAGCGCACCATTCGACAGCGAAGGATGTGCGACGCGGGATCGTGAACTGGTGGCTTCC
>CAZBKC010000142.1:0-7936 GCA_964492345.1 uncultured Steroidobacter sp.
AGCGGTCGAGCATCACGTCGCCGACCACCAGCACACGCACATCGTCGAAGCACTCCATCTAGTCACCACCTGAAAACTGCGCATCCACGTGGGCGCAGAGCGCGTGGTATGACAACTGGTGCGCGGTCTGAATCGGCGCGCTGGCCTCAAGTGGGACGACCAGCGCCACGTCGCACAATGCGCGAAGTGCGCCGCCATCGCGCCCCAACTGGCCTAGCGTCCCACAGCCGACGCGCCGCGCGGTGTCGAATGCCTCAACAACATTTCGCGAGTCGCCCGACGTCGAAAGGCCCCAGAGGAGGTCGCCTGGCTTCGCTAGTGCCTCGACTTGGCGGGCGAATACAACGTCGTAGGAAAAGTCGTTCGCGTTAGAGGTCAGTACAGAGGAGTTGGTAGTCAGCGCCACTGCCGCCAGTGCACGCCGGCGCGCGAGAAAGCGGCCTACCAGTTCGGCGGCAATGTGCTGCGCGTCGGCCGCCGAGCCGCCATTGCCGCAAAGCAGCACCTTGCCGCCGGCCGACAGCGTCTGAGTTAGTAGCGCCGCCGCGGCGTGCATGCGAGACAGGTAGTCGGGGGAGAGCAAGCAGCGCAATGCGTGTAGCGATTGCTCGAACTCGGAGCCGAAACAAATGGGCTTTGCTCGGGCCACTGGCGAATGGATGCAGTTCGGCTTGGTCAAGGGCTCTCCTGGGAGGATGGGACGATTGTGGGGACGGATCGCGAGGAAGTCCCGCAGCGCACAAGTTCTGAGAGGCGGCCCCCCGCCGGCCGCAGCCTTGCGGCAGCCGATTTTCCGGGGCAAGCCCAAAGATCGCAAGAAGCGGCCCGCCGGCCTGCGCGGATGGCGGTGCGAACGGCGCCTGCCTGAGAATCCCGTCTACGAGAATGGAGCACAAGAACTCTAGATGCCCCAGCGGCAAGCCCAACAGACCGCCAACAGCCCAAAACAGATCTGTTCCGCGTCGTAGCGCTGCGCTGAATAGGTCCGACGTTGGCCGAACACGACGGAGGCAACCTGTGGTGCCCGAAGGATCCAAGACCGTTTGGTGGCGACGCAAGCAACGGATATGCTCGACTGAACCATAAGCCCTTGCGCTACGGGCGCACTTTCCGTCCCGGAAGACGCAAGCGCGGACGGCGCGATGAAGGTGCGAAATCTGGACCGACGCAAGGTCCACACGGCAGGACGCCGCATGACCTCCGGGCACACATCTACTTCTCGATATCGTTTGCGCGCACCCCTCAATGGGGCGCGCTGCCGAGGGAAACCTGGTCGAAAAGGTGAGCGACCCGATTCTGCTGGAGATAACGTCAAGTGTGATAGCGCCGGGCCGCGTCGAGTGCAAGACTAACGTACCGTTGCACAGTGACTTCGATCAATATCGATATAGCTTGGCACGGCAGGCATGTGTTACGGGGCGATCGCATCTCCAGATGCATGCCGGTAGACTGACTACTCGAAATGCACAGCACCGCTCTCTAACGGCGGCAGGATCGTCACCATGGAGACGATATTTTCTTGCCCGGCTTGTATGTTTGACGTCTGGGATGACGTCGGGACACACAAGTACTGGCGCGTCGAGCACGAGACGGGCGGTATTTGGCACAAGGACCTAGAGGTAAGGCTTCGCCGGCAGGTCCTGTTCGACGTTTGGTTCCCTCGGGCCACCACCGTTACCTTACGATCGCAGCGCTGCCGAAGTTGCGGAACAGTCTGCTATGTGCCGCGGCCGACACACGACGACATTGTTCGCAAATACGATTTCCTGCGCTCCGCTCTCAATGGATCGCCATCTCTAGTCATGTCGCCCCGCATCGAGGCATCGGACCTAGCACGGGCGGAAGCGATTCTGGCGACTCTGGCGCCGTATCTTCCGAACAGTGCGCGTGTACTAGACGTGGGTGGCGGAGATGGCCGCCTCATGGGACCGTTCATTGACGGCGGCTTCGAATGTTCACTTGTTGATCGTGTGGATCACACGCGACCGGGCGTGCGAAAGCTCGCGGACAGCCTTGATGCGCTCACGGCAGGGGCGGTGTTCGACGCTGCCGTCCTTAGCCATGTGCTCGAACATGTAGCCTCGCCGCGCCGACTTCTCGAACAGATGCACTCGCGTCTCAGCCAAGCGGGCACCGTCTATGTAGAGGTTCCTTTTGAGGCCTTCTATAGCAACGCCCGGAACCCGATCGTCGCCGAGCCGGTGGAGCACATCAATTTCTTCACGCCAGCGGGTGTGAGAAGAATTCTGGGCGCTGCCGGCTTTGAGGTCGACCTCGCTGAAGTCGGTTCAAGTTCCTACGAAGGCCGGCCACTGCCTGTTATCCGCGCAGTTGGGATCAAGAGACAATGCCAGCCCGGCGCAACCTAAAGGGTCGCAATGATAATTGGTGTCGCAATCGCGGGTTTCGGCTGCGGCGATTTTCTAGCCGAGGCTATGCGCTCGGTCCGGGCTCAGTCCGACAGTGACTGGTCGTGCGCAGTGATCTACAACCCGGCTGAGCACGAGTCTATGGTTCGCCGCATGGCGGCAGAGGACGCCCGCTTCCTCGCCCTCCCGTCTACGCCGATCTGCGTGAGCTTGGCCCGTAATCGAGCCCTTGCGGAGGCCAGCGGCGACCTGCTCGTGGCTCTCGACGGCGACGACGTACTAGCGCCCAAGTATCTCGCCGTTCTTCGAGCCGCAATGGCACGGGATCCGCAGGTGCGGGTCGCCTACACAGGCACCCGCTTTTTCGGGCTGCAGAATGGTCTGAAGCCTGAGGTTCCCTACACGCCCCGCATGCTAGCGATCCGCAACATGATCGTTGGCTCCGCCATGTTCAGAAGGGCCAACTTCCGTTCAGTCGGCGGCTACGATCCGCATCCACGCAACCTATACGAGGATTGGGATCTCTGGGTCTCCATCCTGAAGACCGGCGGAAAGGTCGCTTTCAACCCGGTCCCTCTATTCAACTATCGCCAGCGCCCAACATCGCGCTGGCATTCGATGACCGAAGACGAACACCGGTCGGCGCGCGAGTACATCTTCACGAAGCACGCGGACTTCTGTTGGCACACGCCGAGTGTTGGCCCATATTCTGGATGGGCAAGGCCGTGCTAACGGCAGTGTGTTCATATTTCAATCCTTTCGGCTCAGGCGCGCGCGAGCGGGCCTACGCGAACTTTCGGGCCGGCCTGGAGGCCGCTGGTATTGATGTAGTGTGTGCAGAACAGGCGTTTGCTGGGGTTCCACGCGTCGGTGGTGATGGCGACCTGATTGTCTATGGCGGCGACCTGCTTTGGCAAAAGGAGTGCCTCCTACAACTGGGTGTTAGAAAGGCGCTTGCCGCAGGCGCCTCGAGGCTTCTCCTTGCAGATGCCGACATTGTGTTTGAGACGCCGGACGCCTGGGCGCGCATCGACCGGTGCTTCGAAGACCTGGACTGGTTCCAGCCCTTCGAGAGCGTTGCCCTCGACTACACGGACGGTCCACTGGCGCGGACCAGCGCGTTAAGTTTCCCAAATCCACGCTTTGGTTTGGGGCACCCGGGCTCCTGCTGGGCAGGGACCGCCGAGGTGTTCCGGACGGTTCCGATCTATCCCTACGCGCTTCTTGGGGGCGGCGATGTGGTCATGACACACCTGCTGACCTGGTGCTGGAAGCACGGCCCGCACTCGGAACGCTTCGCTGACCTCGCTGCCTACGTTTGCGGGCGTGCGCTCTATCCAGCCCTATTGCCCAGCGTCTTGGTATGGGCCGAGGCCGCGGGGCGCGACCGCTTCCGCTACGGTTATACACCGGGGGTGCGCATCCGCGCGCTGGATCATGGCGCCCTCGCGAGGCGACAGTATCAGTGCCGCTACGCGCAGTGGGCCGGTGCCGCACGGACACCCCTGCCCGGCCAAGATTTCAACGTAGGGCCGGAAGGACTCCTGACATGGCAGACTTCCCCCAACACTTGGGGATCGGACGCGACAAAGTATTTCGAGTCACGAGAGCGCGAGGTACCGCAAGAGGTGGCACGGAGCGGAACGTGAGGCGAGCATGACGACCACAAGACCACGCTTGGTCTTCATCGGATTTGACGCGGCCGATCCCAGCTTGATTTCCCAGCGCGTCTCTGAGCACGCGCTTCCGACTTTCGCCGACGTACTCGCGCGCGCAGCGGCGACGCGGATTCGAAACCCGGCAGGACTATACGTGGGAGGACTGTGGCCTACTTTTTTCATGGGTGCGTCGCCAGCGTCCCATGGCCGCTATTGCTGGAAACAGCTACGCGGCGGCACCTACGAAGACGAGTTCTTCCAGATTGAACAGATTCGCGGCGAGCCAGTATGGCTTGCTGCGGAGGATGCTGGGTGGCGGACGGCTGTTATCGACATGCCGAAGAGCCTGCCGTCGCCGCGCTTCAAGGGACCCTTTGTCAAGGACTGGGGGGTCCATGACCCCAGCCGCGGTGGTTTTCGCGCCCAGGGTTGGCTAGCCGCCACCGAGATACACGCCCGCTATGGTCACGACCGCGTCGGTCGCTGCGACGCGATCCGCCGCACAGCCGAGGGGTTTCTCCAACTTCGCGACCAGCTTTGCGAGCGTGCCGCGGCGCGGGCTCGAATGATTGGGGATTTACTGACGACCGAGGGATGCGATGTTGTCTTTGCTGTCTTCTCTGAAGCGCATTGCGCCGGCCATCAAGTCTGGCATCTGCATGACGTGAGCCATGCTCAGTTCGATCCACCGTTGCGGGCTATCGTGGGGGATCCTCTTTTGGATGTCTATGACGCCCTGGACGACTCGCTGGCAACAGTGCTGAGCCGGCTCAACGGAGACGACACCGTAATCCTGCTGGCCAGTCACGGCATGGGTGCACACTACAACGCCGTGGAGGCACTCCCCGGCCTGACAGCAATGGTCGACAAAGGGCTGGGCGGAGACACCCGAGAACTTAATACCTCGATCCCGCACCTTCTCTCCATGCATGCCGAGCCATTCCGATCACAACTGCGCATCTTTCCCGTCCCGAATAACGGTGCCTACGCCGCCTTCCGCTTGAACCTTGTTGGACGGGAGCCGAAAGGACGGCTTCACCCCGACGCCGCAGACAGCTTCGTCCACGCGTTTACGGGAGCAATGCTCGCGCTTAGGGAAGGAAAGTCAAACGCGCCGATCTTTCGCTCCGCAGTACGCACACGGGACACCTTTGATGGCCCGTTCGTGACGCAGCTGCCCGACCTGCTTCTGGAGTGGTCCCGAGACCAACCGGTCCGCATGATCGTCACCCCCTGGGGCAACCTTGAAAACGCCGATGGCGATAACCCACGTACGGGCGACCACACGCCGGAAGGAATGATGTGGGTGCTAGGCCGTGGGCAGCTTCGCCCGCCCCCCGCCAGCCTAGAGCTCTCAGAGCTAAAAGAGTACGTCCTCGAGCTCCTCCGTACAAACAGCGGAGCCAAACCTGGTCCGTCAGCTCCCACTGCTGCGAGTCGAGGCTATGCGTGACGTCGAAGGCAGCCTTGAGACGGCTCTCGCCCGACAAGGAGTTTGGACGACGCACAACAGCGCCCTGCCTGGCGGCGCGCTTGCAATTGGTCCTACTGCCTCGACCACTCACGCCCGCCGCAGCGACTATTTCTTTGCGCGTTCTCAGGGAATCGTTCGTGGGCCGCCCAGCGGTCTCAGGGTTCTGGGCCTTAGTTGTCTCGAAAGCATTTTTACCATTGAGTTTGCACGCTGCGAGGCCGTGGTCGAAGACGTAGACGTCCGGGGCTACAGCATCGCCAAGGCGCACCCCACTGTTGCGCACGAGCGCAATGTGTATGTCCGCGGCTGAGCCTGCCGCACTTCCAACCAGACAGCCGGCAGCAAGCGCCTGATGGAACGCTCCAGTACCGCCTGGCATGCCGTGGCCGAAGAGCTGGCTGTATGGTCCGACGCGGGCGCTACTGCAGGGCTCTGGTGGCGAGATGACGACGCCTGTTGTGAGAACGCGCTGCTTCGTCGACTGCGTGAGATGCTATTGCATGAGACACTGGTGCTCGCTGTCGTGCCCGGACAGCTGCACGATGATCTCGTCCGGTCGCTCGAAAAGTGGCCTCGAGTGGCAGTCGTCCAGCATGGATGGAAGCACACAAACCATGCCCAGGCCGGCGCTCCGCCCAGCGAGTACCCGCCGTGGCGGCTCCGGGCGGAGGTGGAGGATGAGTTGGCGCGAGGGCGGCGCACCCTCGCCGCTGCCTTTCAGGCTCGCTTCTATCCTGTATTCGTTCCGCCCTGGCACCGGTGTACGCCTTGGATCCTACACAATGCGCGGGCGCTTGGTTTCGACGGCGTCTCAAGCCAAGCGCCTCCTTTCCCGCTCTTGCGCCACGGCTACCACGGTGAAGTGAACATTGAGATCGATATCTCGGACTGGACTCGCGAAGGCCGGTTTGTGGGGGCCCGGGAGTTGGCATGTCAGCTTTGCAGGGCCCTACGTCTTCGACGGGAGTGGTCTGCTTGGGATGCTCCGATCGGCATTCTCTCGCACCATCAAAGGCTCGCGCCTGAGGATTTTGGGTTCTTGGCCGAACTGATCGCACTGCTCAGAGGCCACAATATTCGCTGGGTCGCGGCCGACAGGCTTTTCGCGACCCGATAAGATTTTGCCGTTTCCGCCGCTGGCAGCGAGATCCTCCTTTACCCGGCGGATTGCCTCGAGCTTCCCTAGACCGTGGCGCATGTCAGGCAGAAGGTAGCAGCCCTCAGTCCATTCGTTCCAAGGACCGAGGAACAGCAGGTCCCGATTAAACCCCGGACGGTCGAGCGCCGCCCGAGCCGCCTCACGAAGGAACCGCTCGAAGGCCGCTGGCTCGTCGCCTACTACCACCGGATAGTAGGGGAATGCGAGACCATCTCGATCGGGGTCGTAGCCAGCCGCCCCACGTGCCGTGGCATTCCATCCCGCGCCGACACAGGCGACAATCGCGGTGCCAGATTCCGGCCTCTCCTGCATCGCCTGCAGAGTACGCCCGGCGGCCAGATCAAACGGCTGCACGGGCTGCTGACTTTCGAAGTCGGGCAGCGCGACGTAGCAAGAGAAAGCGTCGAATGGGAGTTCGTCGATTCCGGGTGTCCGGCGGCTCCAGCTTCCGACTACGCTGTAGAGGCCGACGATATAGGCCTCGTGCCCGTGGCTGCGCAAGATTCTGCGCAAGATGTCCAATCGGGCCTTCAGCCCGCGGGGGCCGTACAGCAGGACCATGGCGTTCACGTGATACATCGTCAACACAGCGCGTCCCTGGTGACGCAGGTACCGTGGATGGTTTACAAATCGAACCGTCAGGTCTTGGGCCAACGCAGTGAACGCGGCCTCCGAAAGACGCGCGAGTTCCGTGACCCCTGTGTCCTGCACGCCGAAAGGGACCTTCCGCTTCGGCATGTGGCAGCAAATGTTCAGCGCGAATTTCAGGTCGGTATCCAGCCCTGAAAACGTAGTTATCGGGACGCCAAGTTCTTCCCGCTGTCCGTCGCTATAGTGATTGAAAATGAAGGCATCGACGCCGTGTAGAACTGCCAAGCGCGCCTCCTCCGCAAGCGCACGAGGATCGCTACTTGCGGTATGGCCCAGCGCTGGCTCAATCCTCGGTGTCTCAATGAAGGGCGAGACAGTCAATTCCTCCAACAGTTTCCACTCATCAACAATCTTCCCTGCAGCGGCGTTGCGGAGGGGGCACGAATAGAAGCCTGGATAGTAGAACGTAGCGAATTTCACGGCCGAGGGCTCAGCTTCGCCAGTCAATTTCGTTCGGCTGTTCCGTCGGAAGCGTCTCAGCCCGCGGCCGGTAGTAGTAAACCGCCAGCGACGTCCGATAGACTCCTGGCGGGCACGCCAGCGGCTGCGGATGTCCATGGAAGCTATTGCGATCCGACCTAAATAGAACTAATCGGTTTCTCCACGGTTCAACCGATTAGTTCTA
>CAZBKC010000143.1:0-7165 GCA_964492345.1 uncultured Steroidobacter sp.
TTGACGGCCAGAAAAATGCCTTCCTTTCCGACCGTCAACGGACAACTGTCAACCTGCTTAACTAGGCGCCATTGGCTTTAGCCAGCTTCGGAATGTCAGGCTAAAGCCTGACCCACAAGAGAGAGCCTGAATCTACATGTCCGGCTTGCCCGGATACTGACGCATCAGCTCCGTCACGGCGGCATTCACGGTGACCTTCGGATTCGCCATCGCTTCATCCGACATCCTGCCTTCCGACACGCCTTCCCAGATCAGCTGCTTCTTCTCGGCATCGACGATGTCGACATTGATCGTGCCGACCTTGTAGGTCACGGTGCGGTCGTCATCGTACATGGGCCAGGCGTTGTACAGGCCGTAGCGATAACCGTAGTAACCATAGCCCACCATCGGCGCAGACGGTCGCGTCTCCGTACGCTCCTTCGTATTCATGTAGAAGTTCACCAGCAGATCAGGATGGTCTTCGCTGTATTTGTAGCCACGTGCTTCCATCGCAGTGGAGATGGAACTCTTGAAATACATCGTGACCAGCGTCGAGTAGCCGCCGCGATCGGTGCCGGTTTCCGTGGGGAATCCGTAGGTGCGATACACGGAGAAATCGGCTTTCCTGTCGTAGTCGATGCGTACAGGCATCGTGGTCGTGCTGGCACAGCCGGCGAGCAGCATGACTCCCAGAAACGTGCATGCGATACCTGCAGATGAACTTCGGCTGAACATGAGTACCCTCTCCTGAAGCGGCAACGATGCTACGTTTCAGTTGGGCCGCGGACAACCGTCTCAAGTTCAGTCGGAGAAAGTAACGAAAGTGACGAGGGTGAAGAAAGTCACGACAGGTCGAGAATTCCCGACCTCGTCACTTTCGTGACTCTCGTAACTTGTGTCACTTCATTCTTCTCATCACAACAGCTTCCCCTGCCCCCGTTCCAGGTCCAGCAGGATCTGCTTGCGCCACAGCCCTCCGCCATAGCCTCCAAGTTCGCCATTGGCGTTGATTACCCGATGGCAGGGAATCACGATCGCGATGCGATTCATGCCGTTGGCGGCACCGACAGCGCGCGAGGCCCTGGCATCGCCGATGGCGCGTGCGAGATCGACATACGATCGCGTTTCGCCGTAGGGAATCTGCAGCAGTGCCGACCAGACTTTTTCCTGGAACGTCGTACCCGGATACGCCAGCGGAAGATCGAAGTCGCGGCGCTGCCCCGCGAAGTACTCGCCCAACTGCTTACGCAATGCATCGAGCCGGCGATTGCTGCCCTGTGCGATGGGCATGTTCAGGCGCCTGCGCACGGTCTCGATCTGCTCTTCGAGGATGTTCCTTTCCGAGAACTCCAGCAGGACCAGTGCATCGCGCGTTGCTCCTGCCAGCAGCGGTCCGATCGGCGAGTCGATCCAGTCGACACTCACACCGCCCGATGCTTCATCATCCGCAACAGGACCGAATCCGGTGCGCCAGTGCGCGGGCAGGCCAGGGACATGGAATCGATCGGTCACGACGCAGCTCCACGTACGATCGGTGGTACGCAGCTTACCTTCGTCTGCACATGCTGACTGGCCGGATTCGGATGTCGATGGAGGCGGCAGGCGCTCAACTGTCCGGTTTCGCGCGATCCGTGTGCGATGACGACTCGACGCTGAAGCAGTCTGAACGTCACAGCGAAACGGTGGGTTCCGCGCCGAGGTCGCAAGTCAGCGATCATCCACAATGGCGCTGCCCGCTTGCTGCCGCTACTCTTCCGGCATGCTCCTCGATGCATTCCTGTCGCGCCGCCTCGCGGTTGCCGTCCTCACTTTTTTTTTCCTCGCCTCCGCGACAC
The DNA here is from genome assembly GCA_964492345.1 of uncultured Steroidobacter sp. Classification (GTDB taxonomy): domain Bacteria; phylum Pseudomonadota; class Gammaproteobacteria; order Steroidobacterales; family Steroidobacteraceae; genus Steroidobacter. The sequence continues at coordinate 1,815 of CAZBKC010000143.1, forward strand.
CGGCGGCAGACGATCCATTCCGCGACGTCCGTAATGACTTCATGCTGGCCTATGCCCGGGTTTCGCAACCGGTCACCACGGCAGACAGCGAGGACCTGCGCACTTACCCGCTGTATCCGTACCTGCAGGCAGCGCGCATCAGGCAAGCCCTGAAGGCGCCCGTTGCATCCTTCGACTCCGTTGACGAGCGCGCCGCAACATTCCTCGCGTACTACGATGACCAACCCGTCGCATACGGCGTGCGCCGCGCATGGCTGGAAAGCCTTGCAGAGCGCAATCGCTGGGATCTGTTTCTCGGGCACTACCGGCACCCACAGGCAGGCGATGCGCTGCGGTGCCGGAGTTTCCAGGCACGCATCACCACCGGTCGTACCGATGGGCTCCCGTCCGATATCGCGGCTCAGTGGCTGACACCTCAGAGCCTGCCGGAATGTGACGTCCCCTTCGCCTGGCTGCGCGCGCAGAACGGGTTGACGCCGGCATTGATCGAACAGCGCGCGCGACTCGCACTCAACAAGGGTTCGACGGCATTCGCGCGCCAGATCATCGCGCAACTGCCCGCGGGGAAAGCCGCTCCGCTGCAACAGTGGGCGGCCCTCCTCGACAATCCGCAGCGAGGCATCGACGCACTGATTGCGGCGCCGCAGACGCCGGTCGATTCCGAAGCGCTGCTGGCAGGATGGACCCAGCTCGTACGCAAGGACAGAGCCGGAGCGATGAGCCGTTTCAACGCGCTCGTCAAGGCACGCAAACTGGACGACGAGGACGCGAGTCCGTATGCCCTGGCCCTCGCTGTATGGCTGGCCCGCGGTCGCGATCCCGCCGCGCTGGGCTACTTTGCGAAAGTACGTGACGCAGACTTCGACGAGACCGGTCGCGAATGGTACGTGCGTGCGGCATTGTGGGCGGAGGACTGGAAGCGGGTGTCCGATGCGATTGCAGCCATGCCAGCCGAGCAGCAGCAAGTGGCGCGGTGGCGTTACTGGGCAGCGCGCGCAGCCGAAGCACAACATGATCGTGCCCTGGCAGAACAGCTCTACGGCTCCGTCATCGCCGATGACAACTACTATTCCGCGATGGCAGCGGCGCGGCTCGACCGGCCTGCCAGACCGCATCCCCAACGCGTTGCCGAAGACAAGGCGGTGCTGAGGGAAATCGGTCAGCTTCCGTCCTTCGTTCGCTCGCGTGAGTTGTTGCGCGCCAACCTGCGCCGCGAGGCATTCGCTGAATGGCAGTACGGCTTCGATGCCCTCGATCCTGCAAAGCGCCCTCAGACGATTCACCTCGCGGCCAACTGGGGTTGGTTCGATCAGGCAGTGGCGACAGCCACGCAACTGCGCGTCTTCAACGACTACACCCTGCTCTATCCCCAGCCCTACGACAAGGAAGTCCGTTCCGCTGCAAAACTGACGGACGTCGATCCCGACCTGATCTACGGCGTCATGCGACAGGAAAGCCTCTACCGCCCGGACGCGGTTTCGTCCGCAGGCGCGTATGGCCTGCTGCAGCTCATTCCATCCACCGCGCGCAGTACGGCGCAGCGCTGGAAGCGACCGCGTCCCTCGACCACCGATCTGCTCGTTCCTTCGACCAGCGTGACGCTGGGCGCAGGTCAGCTTCGCATGCTGCTGGATCGGTTCGGTGGCCAGACTGCCGTGGCTCTGGCCGGCTACAACGCCGGACCGAATGCGGCCACGCGCTGGTTGCCGCAAGCAGCCATCGACCCGGATATCTGGATCGAAAACATTCCCTACAACGAAACGCGCACCTACGTGCAGCGCGTGCTGTGGCACAGCATCGTGTTCGCCTGGCTGCGCAGCGGCGACGGACAACGCACGGAAGGCTGGCTGGCACGCATCAGTTCGCCCGACGATCCGGCCCGCGTCGGTACGCTCTGAAACTCCGGGAAGATGGCTCCCTAGCCGCCCTGCGGTTTCCTCAGCGCTGCACTGCGTAGCGTTCGCACGGTGCCGCTGCTGTCGATATCGGCATGGATCGATGGCAGCGCCTGAAGCAGCGACCGCAGGAACTGCGGCGCAGACGCGACGAAAGCGGGGATCGCAGCCAGCGCCAATGGCCGGGAAATCAGGAACCCCTGCATGTGCACACCGCGACCGTTGAGCAGATGGGCCAGCTGCGCAGACCGCTCGACACCTTCCGCCGTCACCTGCAGGCCGAGGCTGCGACTGAGGCCGATGATGGAACGCACGATCGCCGCGGATCGTGTGCCGGTATCGATGCTGGCGACCAGGCTGCGGTCAATCTTCACGCGGGTCAGCGGCAGGCGCTCCAGCGATGTCATGGATGAATAGCCGATACCGAAGTCGTCGATCGCCACACTGATGCCAAGCGCCCGCAGCTCCAGCAACGCCTCGATGGTACGGGCACCCGTCTGGAACACGTTCTCCGTCAGCTCGAGTTCCAGGCCGTTGCCCGGCAAGCCGAATTTCTGCAACTGATTCTGCAACCGGCTCACGAAATCCTCAGCCAGCAACTGATGGGCCGAGATGTTCACGGCAACTTTCGCGCCGGGCCAGGATTCGCGACGCATCCGAGCCGTATCCTGAATGGCTGTGCGCAGGACCCAGTCATTGATTTCCGCGATCAGACCGAACTGCTCCGCGACTGGGAGAAAGTCGGCGGGCGACAGTGTCTGACCGTCCGGACGGTGCCAGCGGATCAGCGCTTCGACGATCGGTACCGTGTGAGACTCCAGGCACACCTCGGGCTGGTAGAGCAGCTCGAATTCATTGCGCTCGATGGCACGCCGCAATGCCTGTTCGGTGCGGAAGCGCGCCGAGGCGACCTGCAGCAGCTCCGGCGCGAACGGGCTCCAGCGGTTGCGACCACCTTCCTTCGCATGGAACAGGGCAACATCGGCGGCGCGAAGCAGCGTCGGTCCATCCTGCGCATGGTCCGGTGCCAGGCTCGCACCGATACTGATGCTGAGACTCAACTCCCTGCCGAATACCGTGAGCGGTCGCTGAAAGGATTCGAGTACGGCGACGCAGAGTTCCTCGATACGTCGATCGGGGTTCTCATAGACAACCGTAAACTCGTCGCCGCCCAGTCGCGCACAGAAACTGCCGGCGAATGTTCCCTCGTTGCACAGCCTGTTACCGACGGCTTGCAGGACACGATCACCGAACTCATGCCCGAGGCTGTCATTGATGGTCTTGAAGTTGTCGAGATCGATGAACAGCAGCGCAACGCGCGATCGATGGTCCTCGCCCAGGAGCCATTGCAGATGATCGAACAGTTTGCGGCGATTGGGCAGCTGAGTGAGCGGGTCGTGATGCGCGAGATGCTGCAGCTCGCGAGTGCGGTCGGCGACCCGCGATTCCAGCTGTGCGTGCTGTTTGCGCACCTCCGCCTCGGCACGCTCGAGCTGTTCCGCCATCTGATTGAACGCGCCGGCCAGTGTGTCGATTTCCCGGACCCCTCCCCTGGGTACGCGGGTGTGAATGGCTCCGCCAGCGAGCAGCCGCGTTGCATGCGTAAGTCGGCGGACCGGCGCTGTCACGCCCGAGACAGTTACCAGAGAGATGACCAGCAGCAGCAACAGCAGCAACACGCTGCCCCACCGCAGTTCCCGATCCGCGACTTCGACCGCGTGTCCGGCAAGTTCGTCGGCGTGCGCCAGCGCCTCGCGTGCCGGTGCCGCCAGTTGCGTCAGAACCTTCGCCCACAATGCTGCGCCTCGTTCGCGGAACGCGGCCGACCGGCGCTCGAGTTCGGCGGATACATCGAAGATGCCGCGCCGGTCGCTCAGCAACCTGCGAAAGCGCGCCGACACGTCCTGCGTCCATGCCTCGCCCTGCGCTTTGATGAGAGCGGATTGATGCTGCTGAAGGGATCTGCCGAATGCCGACTCGGCGGCGACGATGCGCTGCAGCCCATCTGCAGGGCTCGGACCCATCCCGGCACTGACGCTGTCGCGCACCGCACCCAGCGACTGCGATAGTTCGAGCAATGCTTCGCTTGCAAACACGCCGCCGGCGAAACGCCTGGCCTGGGCCTGCGGCGCGTTCAACAGATCGTCGAGTTCACGCAGTCGCGCCCAGTAAGCCTGCTGCCGCGCACGCTGCTGGCCACTGACCCTGATCAGGTCGGCTCCCGCCTGACGAAAGGCATCGACCTCGCCCGCAAATAGCTGCAATGCGGCCGCATTCCCAGCAATAGCGAGGTAGGCCGCGGTGGCATCCGCAACGTTTTGAGATGCAACGTCGACGGTCTTGATCGAACCCGCACCGCGTTCGACCCGGTCGATGGCGACACGCTCATAGACGGAAATCGCACTCGCCAGCGATTCGGTCGCACGCACGACGGGCTCGTGCTGAACGACCAGCTGACGCATGCGCTCGCGCGCCGTGCCCGTGCTGTTCTGGATGAACAGGTTGACGATCAGGACAGCGACAGCGATGGCCGCGAATCCCAACGCAACTCGTCCGGCCATACTCGGGCGGAAACGTGACCCGGCCTCTTCCCGGGAGGCGGACACTGGCGCCGCAGCGATGATTTTTCTGGCTTCTGGCACGCTCATCGAGCGGACTGCCGCGAACTGGGGCTGGCAATGTGCCACCCGCTGCGATGCCGCGTATGTAGGGGCTGTACCGAAGTGTGCGCTGGTTCTCGGTTTTGTCCCGCTCAAGTGAAGGCGCCGGCGCCGCGCCGACCCGATCAGCAATGTCATGGCGACCCTGAGATCGATCAGAAGATTCCACAATCCACAGAACCTGAAACTGTCCCCGAGCCGATAAGATCGGTCCCATGCGACTTAATTCATCGGCCGGCCCGGAAGCACGCTCATGACTGCAACCACCCACCGCCCTCTCGACGGCATCCGCGTTCTGGAAGTCGGGCAACTGCTCGCCGGTCCCTTCGCGGGCTGCCTGCTCGGCTACTTCGGCGCCGAGGTCATCAAGATCGAACCGCCGGGCGGCGATCCGCTGCGCAACTGGCGTGTGGTACGCGACGGAACTTCACTGTGGTGGCACAGCCTCGCGCGCAACAAGAAATCGGTGACGCTCGATCTGCAGACCGAACGCGGACGAGAACTGGTCAGGCAACTCGCGGGAACGTGCGATGTGCTCATCGAGAACTTCAAACCGGGCACGATGGAGAAGTGGGGACTGGGTCCGGACGATCTGAAACCGCTGCGGCCCGAACTGATCTATGCGCGCGTTTCCGGCTACGGCCAGACCGGACCGTATGCATCGAAGCCGGGATTCGCATCGGTGTGCGAAGCGGTGGGCGGACTACGCCACGTGAATGGCTTCGAGGATCGTCCGCCGGTGCGGCCGAATCTGTCGCTGGGCGATTCGCTGCCCGGGCTGCACGCGGTGATCGGC
>CAZBKC010000143.1:7175-7894 GCA_964492345.1 uncultured Steroidobacter sp.
GCTGGCGTTGCTGGCAAGACGCGGAGCGACACAGGGTCAGACAGTGGACGTCGCCATCTACGAGTCGGTGTTCAATCTGCTCGAAGGCGTGGTGCCGGAGTACGACGGCGCCGGTGTCGTGCGCGGACCCTCCGGGTCGACGCTCACGGGGATCGTCCCGTCGAACACTTATCTATGTGCGGACGGCAGGTACGTCGTGATCGGTGCGAACGGCGACTCGCTGTTCCAGCGGCTGATGCGTGCGCTCGGGCGTGCCGATATGGCCGAGGATCCGCGCTTCGCCAACAACACCGGGCGCGTGCAGCACGAGAAAGAGATCGATGCCGTGATCGCGGCGTGGACCAGCGCCAACGACTCGATCGCAGTTCGCAGGATTCTCGATGACATCTCCGTGCCCGGCGGGCCGATCTACAGCGTCGCCGACATGGCAGCAGATCCGCACTTCAATGCACGCGGACTGTTCGAGCAGGTCGAGGTCGACGGCAGACCGCTCAGGATTCCGGCGATCCTGCCGCGACTGACAGCAACGCCGGGCGCGACGCAGTGGCCGGGACCGAAGCTCGGCGAACATACCCAGTCCGTACTGCAAAGCCTGCTGGGGATCAGTGCCGCAGAATACTCGGCACTGCAAGAGGCGAAAGTGATCCAGTAAGAAAGAAGCGGCTGGCGGTTAGCGGATGGCGGTTAGTCAGAGGATGTTCCGCGCCCTTTCATGCCTT
>CAZBKC010000144.1:0-7855 GCA_964492345.1 uncultured Steroidobacter sp.
CCCATCGTCCGCTGCGGCCGGCAGGCGGATTTCGACACCGTCGAGGAAATCGATCGCGCCGGTGTGCGTGTGGTCGTGAATCCCGGCGGCACCAACGAGAAGTTCGCACGCGAACGCCTGAACCGCGCGCAGCTCACGATCCATCCCGACAACCGCAGCATCTTCGAGGAGATCGCGGCCGGTCGTGCGGACGTCATGGTCACCGATGACGTGGAAGTCGAACTGCAGGCACGCAAGCGGCCGGGGCTGTTGTGTCGCGCGACGGCCTCGACCTTCACGCAGAGCGACAAGGCCATCCTGCTGCCGCAGGACGCGGTGCTCGTTACCCGCGTGAATGAGTGGTTGCAGCGCGAGATCGCTGCGGGCGCGGTCGAGAAGCGGCTGGAGTCGGCGATCGAGTCGCTCAGGTAACTGCGGCACTGATTGAGGCCAACTATTGAGGTGAGACTGAGTTGTGCGTCCCTTCCTCCGCGTAGCGGGGACAGGAAGGGGGTTGCTTGAGAAGCCAGCGCAGTTTGCTCTGGCTGCCCCCTCCCCAACCCTCTGCTGCACACGGATGTGCGAATGCCGCGGGCGCATGGATGCGCAGGAGCGGCCCCCGCTGTGCGGATGAGGGGCGGACGAGAGGCGATCGGCGCAGCAGATTCTTGAGTCAGTGGCCGGTTCGCGACGGCAATTGACCGGTGTGCCGGACGCCATTGACCGGCGGACCCTTGGGACGCGCCGCGACTCCGGTATCCTTGCGACACTGGCATTCTGAGATTCGCTGTCACGGGAATTCATCCGGGAGGTTCTGCGCATGGGCTGGGTCATCCTGATCGTCGTCGTGCTCGTGGTCCTGTTCTTCGTTTCCATCTACAACCGGCTGGTGACGGCGCGCAACGCGTACAAGAACGCGTTCGCACAGATCGATGTGCAGCTCACCCGCCGCTACGACCTGATTCCCAACCTGGTCGAAACCGCCAAGGGCTACATGAAGCACGAGCGCGAGACGCTCGAGGCCGTGATTACGGCTCGCAATACGGCGCTGAGCGGCCTGAAAAGTGCCGCCGCCAATCCCGGCAACCCTGCTGCCGTCCAGCAGCTTGCCGGTGCCGAGAATGCATTGACCGGCGCGCTGGGCCGTCTCTTCGCACTGGCAGAGGCGTATCCGGATCTGAAGGCCAATCAGAACATGATGCAACTGTCGGAAGAGCTCACCACCACCGAGAACAAGGTCGCGTTCGCGCGCCAGGCGTTCAACGATGCGGTGATGAGCTACAACAACACGCGCGAAGTGTTTCCCAACACCGTCATCGCGGGCATGTTCGCGTTCTGGCCGGCACAGCTCCTCGAGATTGAATCGCCCGAGAAGCGCGTGGTGCCGAAGGTGACGTTCGCGTAGGGATCAGGGGATAGGGGGCAGGGGATTGTCAGAGTCGCTGCGCTCCAGGACTCCATCTCTGACCATCCCCTATCCCCTGATCACTATCCCTTTCCTCCAGTGAACTTCTTCCAACGTCAGACCGAAACCCGGCGCATGTCGCGGCAGCTCGTCGCGCTGTTCGTGCTGGCGATCGTGGCCGTCGTCATCGCCGTGGATTTCGTGCTGTTCACGGTGCTGGCGTCGGTGCAGCCGGGCGCGGCGGGGCTCACGTTTCCGAACATGCAATGGCTGAGCGCTCATCCCGGCGTCGTGATCGTCACGACGCTCAGCGTGATCGGCGTCATCGGACTGTCGAGCCTCTACAAGACCGTGACATTGAACGGCGGTGGCGGTGTCGTCGCGCGCTCGCTTGGCGGGATGCGCGTATCGCCCGATACGACCGATCCGCTGCAGCGGCGACTGTTGAATGTGGTCGAAGAGATGTCGATCGCTGCGGGGGTGCCGATGCCGGAGGTGTACCTGCTCGAACAGGAATCCGGCATCAATGCCTTCGCTGCCGGGCACAACCCTGCGAATGCGGCGATTGCCGTGACACGTGGCACGCTCGCGACGCTGAACCGCGCTGAATTGCAGGGCGTGATCGCGCACGAGTTCAGCCACATTCTCAACGGCGACATGCGTCTCAACGTGCGCCTGATGGGACTGCTCTTCGGGTTGCTGGTGATCGCCCTCATCGCGCGGACGGTGCTGCGGTTTGCGCCGCGCGGACGCAGCAGCAAGAAGGGCGGCGGTGTCGCGTTCATTCTCGTCGCTGCGGCAGTGGTGCTGGTCGTCGGCTATGTCGGTCTGTTCTTCGGACGCCTGATCCAGGCTGCGGTGTCGCGCAGCCGCGAGTCGCTGGCGGATGCCTCGGCCGTGCAGTTCACGCGCGATCCGCTGGGATTGCGCGGTGCGCTGGTCAAGATCGGCGCGGGCGAATCAGGCTCGCGCATCGGCAATCCCGAGGTGGAGGAAGTCGCGCACATGCTGTTTGCACCGGGCATGTCGCGACTCTTCGCAACCCATCCGGCGCTCGAGGATCGCCTGAAGGCCATCGATCCGCGCTTCGACAAGCGCGAGTTCTCCGACATGCGCGCGAAGCTCGATGCACAACGACAGATCGCCGAAGAGTCGGCCATCGAGGAAGCGGCCACGCCGGCCCGGAAGCTCGAATCTCTGATCGCGATTCCCACCGCCGCGGGCGCCATGGCCGGGCTCGTCGGCAATCCCGGCACGCTGCACATGGAAATGGCGCAGGAGATCCGGCAGTCGCTGCCCGAGTCCTTGTCCGTGGCGGGTCGGCATCCCGTGGCGGCCCGTGCGCTGTTCCTGGCCCTGGCGCTGGATTCGCAGCCGCCGGTGCGCGAACGCCAGCGCACCTTCATCGCGCGCCAGCTCGGCACGGAGGTCGCAGAGGCGACGGCAGCACTGCAGGGCGACGTCGACGCGCTGTGGCCGCAACAGCGCATGCCCGTGTTGATGCATGCATTCCCGGCATTGCGCCAGCTGACGCGCGATGAGCGCATGCGACTGATGGCGTGCCTCAATGGCATGCTGCAGCGTGAAGGTTCGATGTCGCTGCAGACCTATGTGCTGCGCAAGCTGGCGCAGGTGCATCTGCGCGACGACCTGGATCCACGCGGCCGTCCCGGACGACTGGCATTGAATGCCGTGTCGGACGACCTCCAGGTGCTGTTTTCGGTGCTGGCCCATCACGGCCATCACAGCGATGTCGAAGCGCGGCGCGCCTACGAGGCCGGGATTCATCACTTGCTGCCGCGCGACCGGCCGGCCTATTCGGTCGCGTCGAACTGGCCGGTGCAGCTCGACCAGGCGCTGAGTCGGCTGGATCAGTTGGTGCCGGCGGGCAAGGAGCAACTCATCGAAGGACTGGTGCGGACCGTCAGCCACGACTCACGCCTCACCGTGACGGAAGCCGAACTGCTGCGGACCATCTGCGCCGCGCTGCATTGTCCGTTGCCGCCGCTGGTGAATCCAGGTTGACCGTTGACCGTTGACGGCCAAGAGTACGTCCGCGCGGAACCTTGTCACGCGGCGTCATTGTTTGGCGCTTCAATACCGCCCCGGGCGAATGCGATCATGGCGAGTACATTCGCGGTACGCCGGCGCTGCTGCGCTCTTCCTGCCGTCAACCGTCCACCGTCGACCGTCAACCATCCATGTCGCATTCCATCGTCATTCGCGGCGCCCGCCAGAACAATCTGAAGAACCTCGACATCGAGCTGCCGACGAACGAGCTGATCGTCGTCACCGGCGTCTCGGGTTCCGGCAAGTCCTCGCTCGTCTTCGACACGCTGTATGCCGAAGGCCAGCGGCGCTATGTCGAGACGTTCTCTCCCTATGCGCGGCAGTTCCTCGATCGCATGGACAAGCCGCAGGTGGATCGCATCGAAGGGATTCCGCCGGCCATCGCCATCGATCAGACCAATCCCGTGCGCACCTCGCGCTCCACGGTCGGCACGATGACGGAGCTGAACGATCATCTGAAGCTGCTCTATTCGCGCGCGGCGCAGTTGTATTGCCGCGGCTGCGGCAAGCAGGTGAAACGGGATTCAGCGCAGACCATCCGGCAGGAGATTGCGGCGCGCATCCAGGCGCAGGATCTGCAGGACGCGCGGCTCATCGTCACCTTTCCGGTGACGGTGCCGCACAACTTCACCGAAGCCGAAGTCGTCGGCTTGCTGGAGAAGCAGGGCTACACGCGCATCCATGCGCGGTATGAAAGCGAAGTGGTGGTGGAGGCGACCGCGAAAAAGAAGGGACGCAAACAGCAGGCGAAGACGCGCACGTGCGTGACGCTCGAAATGATTCAGGATCGATTGCGCTTCGATCCGGAGGACTCCGCGCGTCTGAGCGAGGCGCTCGAAGCGGCGTTGCGGGTGGGGCAGGGGAAGGTGTCGGTGCGAGTGATCGTGCCGTCTGAGACAGCCCCCTCCCAACCCTCCCCCGCAAGCGGAGGAGGGGAAGAAAGGAAAGCTTCCGTCACTTCTTCCCCTCCCTCGCTTGCGGGGGCTGCTCCTGCGCATCCATGCGCCCGCGGCATTCGCACGTCCTGTGCAGCAGAGGGCGGGGTGGGGGTCGCGCGCGAGCGTGCTTCCGGCCCCCAGCCTCCAGCCTCCAGCCCCCAGCCTCTTCCCTGGCTCTTCTCCTCCGACCTGCACTGTCCCGACTGCGACATCCACTACCAGGACCCGGTGCCGAGCCTCTTCTCCTTCAACTCGCCGCTCGGTGCCTGCGAAAGCTGTCGCGGTTTCGGGCGCATCATCGGCATCGACTTCGGACTCATCGTGCCCGACGAGAACAAGACGCTGGCGGGCGGCGCGGTCCGTCCATGGCAGACGGAGTCGTACCGCGAATGCCAGGACGATCTGATGCGATTCGCGCGCAAGCGCGGCATTCCTACCGACACACCGTGGAAGGCGCTGACGCAGGAACAGCGCGACTGGGTGCTGGAGGGCGAGGGCGACTGGTCGAAGCAGGTCTGGTATGGCGTGCGCCGCTTCTTCCAGTGGCTGGAAACCAGGGCGTACAAGATGCATATCCGCGTGCTGCTGTCGAAGTACCGTGCCTACACGCCGTGCGAGACCTGCAATGGCGCGCGGCTGAAGGCGGATGCGTTGCTGTGGCGGCTGGGGACGGCGGCGGAAAGGGGGACTGTCCCCATTTCAGGAAAAAATGGGGACAGTCCCCTCAATATTCACGAGCTGATGCTGCTGCCCATCGATCGCTGCAAGGCATTCTTCGATTCGTTGCATTTGCCGGCGCCGTTCGATGAAGCCGCAGATCTCGTGCTGCGCGAAGTACGCGGCCGACTCGGCTATCTCATGGACGTCGGTCTCGGCTATCTCACGCTCGACCGGCAATCGCGCACGCTTTCGGGCGGCGAAGTCCAGCGCATCAATCTGACGACGGCACTGGGCACCTCGCTCGTGAACACGCTGTTCGTTCTCGACGAACCGTCGATCGGCCTGCATCCGCGCGACATGGGACGCGTCATCGGCGTGATGCAGCGATTGAAGCAGGCAGGCAATTCCCTTGTCGTGGTCGAACACGATCCGCAGGTGATGCAGGCCGCCGACCGGCTGCTCGACATCGGACCGGGTCCGGGCGAACGCGGCGGCGAGATCGTGTTCTACGGGAAACCGGCGCAACTGCGGTCCGCGAAACAGTCGCTGACGGCGGACTATCTGCTGGGGCGCAAGCGGGTAGACGAAGCGGATAGCGGATGGCGGATGGCGGATAGCCAATCCGCTGGTTTCTCCGGCCCATCCGCCATCCGCCATCCGCCATCCGCTTCGATCCGAATCCGCGGCGCCCGCCAGCACAATCTCAAGAGCCTCGACGTCGAGATTCCCTTGCACAGGCTCGTCGCTGTGACGGGCGTGTCGGGGTCGGGAAAGTCGACGCTGATCCAGGACATCCTGTATCCGGCCTTGCGCAAGCACTTCGGCAAACCGACTGAAGTGCCGGGCAGCGTCGATACCATCGAAGGTGCCGAGCACATCGGCGCAGTGGTGATGGTCGATCAGGCTCCGATCGGCCGCACGACGCGGTCGAATCCGGCGAGCTACGTGGGCGCCTTCGATGCCATCCGTAAACTGTTCGCGGCCGAGCCGGTGTCGAAGGAACGCAACTACACGATCGGCACCTTCAGTTTCAATTCCGGCAATGGCCGTTGTCCCACTTGCGGCGGCAACGGCTTCGAGCACATCGAAATGCAGTTCCTCTCGGACGTGTACCTGCGCTGCCCGGATTGCAGCGGCAGTCGCTATCGCGCCGAAATTCTCGAAGTGAAGCTGACGAGGAAAGCGGGCGGTGGACGGCGTGCGGCGGCCGCGCGTCCGCGCGCTTCTGACCCCCAGTTTCCAGTCCCCAGCCTCCAGCCCAGCATCGCCGATGTCCTGAACATGACGGTGCACGAGGCCGTGGAATTTTTCGCAGGTGAGCGAGAGGTGCTCGCCACGCTGCAGCCGCTGGTCGATGTTGGCCTCGACTATCTGAAGCTCGGTCAGCCTGTGCCGACACTCTCGGGCGGTGAGGCGCAGCGGCTGAAGCTGGCGGGGCATCTGGCGCAAAGCGCCGTTGACGGTTCACGGTTGACCGTTGACGGTCAGAAGGAAAATGGCAGTTCAGCGGCCTCGCGATGTGCTTCTCCGGCCGTCAACCGTCAACGGTCAACGGTCAACGGCGTCCCGTCCGGGACGCTTTTCCTTTTCGACGAACCAACCACGGGCCTGCACTTCGACGACATCGCCAAGCTGCTGCGTTCGTTCCGCCAGCTCATCGCCGCCGGGCACACGGTGCTGGTCATCGAACACAACCTCGATGTGATCGGCGCCTCCGACTGGCTGATCGATCTGGGGCCCGAAGGCGGCGAGGCGGGCGGTGAGCTGGTGGTTGCCGGTACGCCGGAGCAGGTGATGCAGCACTCGACGTCGCACACGGGAAAGGCGTTGAGAGAAGCGGTTGGCGGTTGGCGGTTAGCGGTTAGTCCGGAAAGAAGTCGCGAGCCCATTGCCCTGCAGGTCGCCGAGGCGAGCGTCGCAGGTCTTTCTTCACCAACCGCTAACCGCCAACCGCTAACCGCTTCCATCTCCATCCACGGCGCCCGCGAACACAACCTCAAAAACATCGACGTCACGCTGCCGCGCAACTGTTTCACGGTCGTCACCGGCGTGTCGGGTTCGGGAAAATCGACGCTCGCCTTCGACATCGTCTTCGGCGAAGGACAGCGTCGCTATCTCGAATCGCTCAATGCGTACGCACGCCAGTTCGTGCAGCCGGCGTCGCGTCCGGATGTCGACGCGATCTTCGGCATTCCACCCACCGTTGCCATCGAGCAGCGCACGAGTCGCGGCGGACGCAAGAGCACGGTCGCGACATTGACCGAGGTCTATCACTTCCTGCGACTGCTCTACGTGAAACTGGGCACGCAGTACTGCCCGAAGTGCGCGGTGGCCATCGAGCCGCAAAGCTTCGATGCCATCGCGGCACGCATCCTCAAGGAATACAGGAATTCGACGGTCACGCTGCTGGCGCCACTGGTGATCGCGCGCAAGGGCATCTACAAGGATCTCGCGGCCTGGGCGGCAAAGAAGGGCTTCGAGCATCTGCGTGTCGATGGAGCGATGTTGCCGACGCGCAAGTGGCCGAAGCTGGATCGTTTCAAGGAACACTCCATCGAACTGCCGGTCGCGACCGTGCGGGTGACGGCGAAGAATGAAACAGAATTGCGCGCATCACTGGCGACCGCGCTGGAGCATGGCAAAGGTGTCGTTGCCGTCCTTGCGTCCGACGCCAACCGCCAACCGCGAACCGCCAGCCGCTTCTTCTCCTCCCGTCGCGCCTGTCCGTCCTGCGGCACGAGTTTCGCCGAACTCGATCCGCGCCTGTTCTCGTTCAACTCAAAACTGGGCTGGTGCGAAGGCT
>CAZBKC010000145.1:0-1540 GCA_964492345.1 uncultured Steroidobacter sp.
TCTGGAATTCCTTCGCATAGTCGAAGTCCTCGCCCATCGGGTCGGACTTGGCGGAGTGCTGGTGCAGCAGATCCAGCCGCAGTTGATTGGGCCACCAGTCACGGTTGGTGGTGCCGCTGTGTTTGAACGGACATCTGGCTTCGGCTGACATGCTCGTCTCCGTGGCTTGCTTGGGTGTTCGTGGACACTACGCGCGGCGCTGCCCCACTTGAAGTCGATTATTCTTAACCTCCTGATAGACGCCACCTATCCCGGAATACCGCAGTCGACCCCGTACTGGTCCAGCCGGTCACTGTCATCCGGGCGTCATCGCAGCCTGTTTTCCTGGGGCAGAGCGGGTGCTGCGATCGATGCGCGGAGCCGCTTTCGCGGGCACGGGCTCGGCGCGGATGCAGCGTTGATCGCTCCGCACCGCCCGCAGCAAAGCGTGCTTGTCGCACGAATGCGCTCGCGCAACCCGCAGATGCAAATGCCACCGCTCGGCACACAGCTTCGCGATGAAGCGGCGCTGTCGCTGCCGCTGTTCGTGGTCGCGACGTTTGCGTCACCGGATCTGTTTGCGCAGGAAGCGAAGTCGGCGTCCTGCTCCCCATTGCCATGGCAACGGGGAGCCAACCGGCCCCGGAAAGGATGTCCGTTTCGAAAAACAGATGTCCAGATATGCACCGACCCAGGTTCTAAATTAAATTAGTATGGTCGTGGCTTCTGGCCACGGCTTCCAGCCGGTGGGTGTAGCGACCGCTTATGCCATTCATTAAGAATTCCGTTAGGTCGGGCAGCGACGAGCGCGGTGCAGCCCGGCCCACACGTCGAGGGGGAAACGATGCGGGACATTCGTCGGGAATCTGCAGCCCAACGGGCGTTGCTCGGGCTTGGAGCGCTCGTTCTGAGCAGTGCCGTGATGGCGGATGGCAGGCCGGACTTCGTCCAGGACGGCAAGGCAGGCTTCGTGGTTGCGGAGATTCAGTACGCATTGTCGAAGGACGCGAATGAAACGGGTGTATGCCCTGATGGCATGACACAGGGCATGCGTCGCGAGGGTGGGCCGTACGGCCCGGTGCCACCCGGTGCGCAAGTTCAACCATCGGGTGCGCCCGCGCCGACAGCAGCGCCCGACAATGCAGGCGCCGCAACGGATGAAGCAGAGCGCCAGTTCATCAGGCGTCTGATGGATCCCTCCAAACCGAATGCCTGCGCGAAGCCTGAGGCGTTCGGCCCCGATCCCGGTTTCCGCACCGTCAAGGCCGCAGACGCCAGGGCGTATGGCATCGATCTCGACGGTCAGGTCTCGCGCGCCAACGGCAAGGCCGCTCCCGGTACCTGCGCGCACAACGATCTCGTCGGCATGAATGGCGAGCGCGGTATCGACAATCAGTTCTTTCGCGCCGTCGGTTGCAGCAACTCCTATCAATCCACCGGCCAATCCAATACCTGGACGATCGAGATGCTGACGGGTTCGTGGGGAATCCTGATCACGCTGGACGGCGTCGACGACATCCGCAACGACGACGACGTCGAAGTCGGGCTGTTTGCGAACGGC
>CAZBKC010000145.1:1550-7803 GCA_964492345.1 uncultured Steroidobacter sp.
GAACGGCGATCCGATCGAACTCAGTCCGAATCGCGAGCCGTTGCCGAACGCCACCTACGCGATCCAGCAGGACCCGAGGTTTCAGGCGAGGACACGCGGCCGCATCAAGGATGGTGTCCTGACCAGCAATCCGGTGAACGTGCGCTTCCACAAGATCACGAACGGCATCTATCTCGAACGTCCGCTCAATGACGCGCGCGTGCAGATGACGCTCAGTCCGGATGGCACGCTGGAGGGCTATCTGGCGGGCTACACGCCGGTGGAAGACATCTACGACTTCCAGTACGCGTTCCGCAACGGCAAGAATGGCAAGGGTGAGCCCGCCGATCAGCGACTCATCACCGTGTCGTCGATGGGGCAGGCCGCCGTGCTCGGCCACACGTGCAACGGCGCCTACTATGCGCTGCACGAACTCGCCGACGGCAATCCCGATCCGGCCACGGGCAAGTGCACGTCGATCTCCACGCAGTACCGCGTCAAGGCGATTCCGGCGTTCGTGGTCGACACGAAAACCGAGAGCGTGAACGAAGACCTGGAGCGTAAATGAGTTCCAAGGAGCCACTGATTGGTTCGTCATTCCCGCGCAGGCGGGAATCCATCCGCATCAGAAAGATTGATTCCCGCCTGCGCGGGAATGACGAATGTGGAATTGATCAGGTCTTCCAAAGGTCGAGGGGACGTTATCGGTCCCTGCGATTCAAGGTCGCATTGCTTGTGCTCGTGAGCGGCGGCCTGTTCGTCGACCAGTCGGCGTGGTCGTCGAAGGAATCGGAGCCAACGGGCGGACCGCCGGTGACGCGCCGGCTGACGGAGTCGCAGTACCGGGCGACGGTCGCTGACATCTTTGCGCCGGACATTCCGGTCGTCGGACGTTTCGAGCGCGAACTGCGCACGGACGGTTTGATCGCGGTCGGTACGAGCGAGGCGGGGATGTCGACGTTCAGCGTCGAGCAGTACGACGCTTCGGCGCGCGGCATCGCGAAAGTCGTGGTGAGCACGGAACGGCGCGAACAGTTGCTGCCGTGCCAGCCCAGGACCGAGACGAACTTCGACAAGGCCTGCGCCGAACGCATCGTCGAACACTATGGCCCGTTGCTGTTCCGGCGTCCGCTGACTTCGCAGGAGAAGAAAGACTTCGTGCAGACGGCGCGCCTGGGCCACGAACGCCTTGGCAGCTTCTACGGCGGCGTTGAATTTGCGATCGCCGGCCTGATGGTGAAGCCGGACTTCCTGCTGCGCATCGAAACCTTCGAGCCTGATCCGAAGCATCCCGGGCAGTTCCGCCTCGACGCCTGGTCCCAGGCGACGCGACTCAGTTACTTCCTGACCAGTTCGACGCCGGATCGTGAACTGCTGCGTGCCGCCGGCGCGCGCGAACTCGAAACGCCGGCGGGTCTGGCGCGGCAGGCCGATCGATTGCTGGCGTCGCCGCGCTTCGAACGTGCCGTGCGCGCCTTCTTCGAAGACATGCTGCACTTCGAGCTGTTCGAGGACGTGTCGAAGGATCCGGTCATCTATCCGGCCTACAACTCGGTCGTGGCGGCGGACGCGCAGGAACAGACGCTGCGGACCATCGTCGATCAGCTCATCACGAAGCAGGGCGACTATCGCGACCTGTTCACGACGCAGAGCACCTTCCTCACGCGGGCGCTGGGCCGCGTGTACAAGCTGCCGGTGGCGACGCGCAATGGCTGGGAGCAGCGGGACTATCCGGCCGACGCCGGGCACTCGGGCATCCTCACGAACATCAGCTTCGTCGCCTTGCATTCGCATCCCGGCCGTTCTTCGCCGACGCTGCGCGGCAAGGCCATCCGCGAAATCTTCATGTGCCAGAAGGTGCCGGATCCGCCGCCCGATGTGAACTTCGCCGCGGTCGACCTGAATCCGAATGCGGAAAGGCCCACCGCGCGCGACCGGCTCGAAGCCCATCGCACTCAACCCACGTGTGCCGGCTGTCACTCGCTGATGGATCCGCTCGGCCTGACGCTGGAGAACTTCGACGGTGCAGGTTCATTCCGCACGCAGGAGCTGGGTGCCGTCATCGATGTGAGCGGATCGCTGGACGGCACCGAGTTCACGAGTGCCCGGGGACTCGGGCAGGCACTGCATGACAGTCCGCTCACGTCCTACTGCCTCGTCGACAAGATGTATCGCGCGGGAGTGGGGCGCAGTCTTGCCGGCGACGAGCAGCGCTTCGTCGTCGAACTCATCAAGGGCTTCCAGGCGAACGGCCACCGCGTCCCCGATCTGATGCGTGCGATCGCCGTCAGCCCGACGTTCTATGCCGTATCGCCGCCCGTCGACAGGGAGACGGTCGTAACCGATGCAGCAACTGACGGCACCATCAAGGGTGACAAATCATGAAGAAGCTCGATCGACGCACACTGCTGCGCGGCGTTCTGAACGGTGCCGCGGTGAGTATGGCGCTGCCCTTTCTCGATTGCTTTCTCGATGTGAACGGCAAGGCGCTCGCCGCGACGGGCGAACGCCTGCCGGTGCGCTTCGGAACCTGGATCTGGGGTTGCGGGCACATTCCAGAGCGCTGGATCCCGACGGCAACAGGCACCGATTTCGCGCTGCCCGCCGATCTCGAGCCGCTGGCTGCCTATCGCAACAAGCTCGCGATCTTCAGCGGCTTCGACGTCAAGCTGGATGGTGTCCCGAACAAGCCGCATGTCACGGGCTGTCTCGGACTGCGAACCGGTATCCCGGTGCCCAGTGAAAAGGTCAGCGCTCCGACGCTCGATGTACTCATCGGAGACTCCATCGGCAGCGGCACCCGATTCAGCTCGCTCGAGATCAGTACCTCCGGCATTCAGCGGTCGTATTCGTTCCGCGCAGGCGGTTCGCCCAATCCGAGCGAAACCTCGCCGGTCGTGCTCTATCAGCGAATCTTCGGCGAGGGATTCCAGGATCCCAATGCAGCGAAGTTCACGCCGGATCCGCAGACGATGGTGCGACAGAGCGTGCTGTCCGCCGTGTCGGAGGATCGCAAGCGGGTCATGAAGCTGGTCGGCGCGGAGGATCGCAGCAGGCTGGACCAGTACTTCACTTCCGTCCGGCAACTCGAACAGAAGCTGGCGTTGCAGTTGCAGCCGCCAGCCCCCGTCAGGAACTTCACCATGCCGAAGGCGCCGCCCGAAGTGCCGCTGAATTCTGAAATGGATTCGGTCATGGTGACGCACAAGCTGATGGCCGAACTCCTCGCGCAGGCGCTGCTCTGCAATCAGACCCGCATATTCAATGTGCTGCTGTCGGATACGACGTCGAACCTGCGGCGCAAGGGCGAGTCCACGACGCATCACACGCTGACCCATGAGGAGCCCGTCAACCCGAAGCTGGGTTATCAGGAGCAGGTGGGCTGGTTCGCCACGCAAAGCATGATCGCGTGGAAGGACATGCTCGATGCGATGTCCGCCATTCCGGAAGGTGACGGAACGCTGCTCGACAACTGCCTGATCCTGGCGCACTCGGATTGTTCGATTGCGAAGGCGCATGCCGTCGAGGGCATCCCGACGATGATCGCGGGGAACGCAGGTGGACGTGTGCGCACCGGCTTCCATGTGGCCGGTCGCGCGGACCCGATCACACGCATCGGACTGACCGTTCAGCAGGCGCTGGGACTGCAGGTCGAGAAGTGGGGCACGCGCTCGATGGAGACGAGTCGCACCATTGCGGAGTTGATTGCATAGACTCCGCCGGAAAGCGGAATTTCACACGGAGTTCACAGAGATCACAGAGATGAATGGTACCAAGTTAAGCTCGTCATCCCCGCGCAGGCGGGGATCCAGTTCTGAAATCGAGCCTTGAAAGGATGAAACCCCCGTCCTAAGCTCGGCCAGAATTGTCAATGAACGGGGTGTCGCGTCGGCCGGCAAGGCCGGACCGGCGGCTCATGCGATGCGAGTCGGGGGAAGTACATTGAATCAAGCCATTCGGGCATCGGCGACAGTACGCGCCGAACTGCGCTCGGAAATCGCCAGGGCGCAGGTCGTTCGTTTCGAGATGGACGGTCCGGTCGACAGCCTCATGACCGACCAGGCCAATCTGTACGTGAATCTTTGTCTGACCCCCAGGCCGAGGGACGCGCGTGCGTGCTACCCGGATCGATGGGGCCCCAACCGGTTCGAACGGCTCGGCGAAATCTTCCTGGTTCCGCCCGGCGAAGTCCTGCGTGCCATGAGCGAGGGCGGCGTGCAGACGTCGATGGTGTGCCAGTTCAATGCCGAGCTGTTCAATCGATGGTTCGACGGCGAGCTGGAATGGAACGACTGGCGGCTCGAGGCGGCACTGCACATTTCCGATCTGAGTATTCGCGGGCTGCTGATGCGCCTGACTCGCGAGCTGTGTCATCCGGGCTTCGCCAGCGACGTGCTGGTGGATCTGATGGTTCCACAAGTGGTCGTCGAGATCGGTCGCCATTGCGCGTCGATCCGGGAAAGCCGTGCGAAGACCGGGTTGGCGGCCTGGCGGCTTCGCCTCATCGATGAGCGGGTGAACGATGCTGGCAAGTCGCCGTCGCTGTCCGAACTCGCTGATCTTTGCCACCTTTCCGTAAGACAGCTCTCGCGCGGCTTCCGCATCAGCCGGGGCTGCTCCATCGGACAGTACGTGGAGCAGAGTCGCGTCGAGAATGCGAAACGGCTTCTGATGACCGGCCAGAGCATCAAGAGCATTGCCCACTCGATGGGCTTCTCGTCGCCGTCGAGCTTTTCCTATGCGTTTCGCCGCATGACCGGAACCTCGCCGGCCGAATACCGCGACCGGGTGTAAAGATAGGCCCCCCAGCGAAGTGTCCCGGTCGATGATCGGGGCGCCTGCGTGCCTCGCTTCGCAGGCTGTTCAGTGCGGTTTTCGCCGATGACCGTCGCGTCGGGCGACAAGGAGAATCGCACGCTCATTTCCCGGCAGCATGCGAGCGAGGCCATGATGTTCTTCGATTCCATTTCGACGCGGGTCCGTCGCGTCGTGCGTAGCACTGTCTGCGCGATGTTGGCCCTGATCAGTCTTCCTGCCCTGTCTGCAGAATGGGAGCCGCCACCGCCGATGCCGGACGAGTTCGACTGGGTGCAGTTGACATCGGGTGAATGGCTGAAGGGCGAGATCAAGGTGATGTACGAGGACTCGCTGGAGTTCGACAGCGACAAGCTCGACGACCTGACGCTGGACATGGAGGACATCAAGCAGATCCGCTCTGCGCAGGTACTGAATGTGAGACAGCGCAGCGGCCAGGTCGCGACCGGCAAACTGCTGCTCGAAGACGCGTCGGTCAAGGTCGTGGGCGATGCGCCGCAGCAGTTCGAGCGGGCAGAACTGCTGAGCATCACGGCGGGTGTGCCCAGGGAGCGCAATTACTGGGATGGAACGGTTTCGCTGGGAGGCAACCTGCGCGGCGGCAATACCAAGGAAATCGAGGCCAACGCCTATGTGAACCTGCAGCGCCGCACGGTCGAGAACCGCATCATCCTGACGTATCTCGGCAACTTCAGCAGTACCGATGACGTGCAGTCAACGAACAACCATCGCGCCAACGGTGTCTGGGACTGGTTCTTTTCGGAGAAGCTGTTCCTGCGCCCGGTCTTCATGGAGTACTACCGCGATCCGTTCCAGAACATCGACAGCCGGTTCACCGCCGGTACCGGACTCGGTTATCAGATCATCGATACATCGAAAACCGAGTGGAGCATCTTCGCCGGTCCGGCCTATCAGACGACGAACTTCGAGCAGGTCCCGCTGGGCGAGGATTCCACCGAGGAGACCTGGGCGTTCAGTGCGGGCACCAATTTCCAGACCGAACTGACGAGCCGCATCGATTTCGTCTACGACTATCGCTTCCAGCTGACCAGCGAGGCGTCAGGTCGGTACAACCACCACATGATTGGCACGCTCGATGTCGACCTGACCGACGCGCTTGATTTCAATCTCTCGCTCGTCTGGGATCGCATCCAGGAACCGCAGGCCCATGCCGACGGGACCATTCCCAAGCAGGACGACTATCAACTGATCCTTGGTATCGGCTACGACTTTTGACGCGACGGTTGTATCGCGCGGGTCTCCCGGCAATCTCCCGACAATCTCCCGACAGTCTCATTGATTGCTGAGAAATCCGCGTGGCGCAGTCCGTCCCCGTCGTTTGCTATGCTGATTTTCCATCCCTGACGCGACGGGTGCACCCATGACCGATGCCAGGAAATTCTCCGAGTACCTGATCATCTCCCGTGGCCGATGGGACGAAAACATGTCGCCGCAGCGG
>CAZBKC010000146.1:0-7726 GCA_964492345.1 uncultured Steroidobacter sp.
GTTGGTGGCCGATGCGGGAACTTCGTCAACCATGATCGTGAATCCTCAGTCGTTAATAATCTTGAATAGCCGTTCGCAGGACACGGACGGCGCTCAGGCCGTGCTCACCAGCAATTGATCGAGTTCACCCGAACGATCCAGCGCAGCCAGATCATCGTATCCCCCAACGTACCGCTCGCCGATGAAAATCTGCGGCACCGTGCGGCGTCCGCCGCTCCTTCGCATCATCATCTCGCGCTCGCGCGCATCTTCGTCGACCTTGATCTCCTGCACCGCGACGCCCTTGCGCTCGAGCAGGTTGCGCGCGCGCTGGCAGTAACCGCAGAACGCGGTCGAATACATCAGGACGGGCGCAGCACTCATGCCTGCTTGCCCTCCTTCTTGCCGCCCTTCACCAGCGGCAGATTTTCCTGGCGCCACGTGCGCAGTCCGCCGCGCAGCGTGGCCACCTTGTTGAACCCGGCTGCCTTGAGTGCCTTGGCCGCCGTCGCGGAAGTGAAGCCGTTCTCGCAGCAGACCACGACCGCCTTCTCCTTGAATTTCTTGAGGGTCTCGGCGCGTTCGCCGACTTCCCTGGCCGGAATGTTGCGCGCGTCGATGATGTGGCCCGCGTCGAATTCGGCCGCATCGCGCACGTCCAGGACCAGCGCACCGGAGTTCGTCAGCCGCACCGCATCACCCGGACCGACGAGGGTGGAACCCTTGGCGCGTTCCCGGATCTCGATCACGATGGCCAGAACGGCGAGAATCGCGGCGGCCGCGATCAGGAAGGGATGGTTGGTGGTGTATTCCAGAAATCGATTCATTGCTGCAGATCATCCGCCCGGTTCGGTCAGACGCGACTATGGGGATCATTCGACGAATGGGAAGGCGCGCGGCCTCGGCCGCCGTTCCCTGCCGGCCCCGCAGCCCGCCCAAAAAAGGGCGCAAAGTATAGCAGCCGGTCTCCGGCCCACACCCCCGGGCCGCCGCTTTCAGGTGTCGGGGCGGAGATCAGCATAGCAATGCGACCGGCAGGGTTTGGATTAGGCATCGTGCTCGCCGCGGCGGGCCTGTGGCTCGGTTGCAGCCCCCCGGTTCATGCAGCGGCCGATCCGGCTGCCAAGGAAGGGGAACTCAAGCAGGTCCGCAGCCGCATCGAGTCCATCCGCCGTTCCATCCAGACGGAGGCGGAGAAGCGGGATTCGCTCAGCAAGGAGGTGCGCCAGGCCGACCTCGAAGTGCAATCGGCCAGAGAGCGGCTATCGGCCGTGCGCGCGCGCCGCGAAGCCGCGGAAACCCGGTTGCGGGCTCTGGAGGCCGAGCGCATCGATACCCAGAAGAAGATCGACGGCGAGCGTGAGTCGCTGGCTGGCGAGCTGCGCGTGGCCTACATGAACGGTCGCCAGGAGCAACTGAAGCTGCTGCTGAACCAGGGCGATCCTGCACAACTCGGCCGCACCATGGCCTGGTACGGGTATTTCGGCCGCGCGCGCGCCGAGCGCATCACGGCCATCACCGAACACCTGTCGCACCTGGAATTGCTGAGCGAAGACATCGGTGCCGAAGCCGCCCGGCTGAAGGCGCTGGAAGCCGAACAGGCCGGTGAAGTGAAGTCGCTCGCGGGCGCACGCGATCAGCGCAAGCTCACGCTGGCCCGGGTGCAGGCCACGCTCAAGACCCGCAACGACGAGCTGGCCAAGGCGCAGCGCGAGGCTCAGGCGCTCGAAAAGCTCGTCGAGCAGCTGCGACGCGCGATCCAGGAATTTCCGGACTACGGCGATCAGCCCTTTGCCCGGGCCCGCGGCAAGTTGCCCTGGCCTGTCAAAGGCAATGCCCTGGCCCGTTTCGGGCAGACCCGCGCGGGCGGTCCGCTGAAATGGCAGGGCATGGTGATTGGCGCCGGCCGCGGCACCCAGGTGCGCGCACCCTTTCCCGGTCGCGTTGTATACGCGGACTGGCTCCCCGGCCTGGGGTTGCTGCTGGTGCTGGATCATGGGGGCGGCTTCATGAGCCTGTACGGCTACAACGAGCAGCTCTATCGCAAGGTCGGCGATCGGGTGGCCGCGGGCGATGCGCTGTCAGCAGTCGGCGAAGCCGCGGGTTTCGGCAAGCCGGGGCTGTACCTGGAGATCCGCAAAGGCCGTCAGGCGCTCGACCCCGCCCCCTGGTTGCGCAAGCCCTGAGCCATCATTCCCCTGACGGCGCGGTGATGCGCTGCACCGGAAAATTTCAGGGAAAATCGTGACTGCGATCACGAGGGACCCCCGACACCGTGACGGCGATATGTTATTACCGTAGCGGTCGCGCGAAAGTGCGGTCGACTTCAAGGAACCCCTGCATCCCCGGATGGATGATCTTTTCCAAGAATGCGAAAGACATGCCCCGGCGCACGGGTGGGAAGCGGTAGCGGATGGCGACGATCCTCGACGACGAAGACACGGTTGAAGCGCAGTCGCTGTCGACGTCGCTCGATCCCTATGGGCAGCTGATGAAGATGCTGATGCCGCGTGCGCTCTGCATCGGCATCTACGATCACCTGTCCACGCCGCTGTGGCTTTCCGACGGGTGCGAAGGGCCGGACCTGCCACAGGTCGTCGAAGAAGCGCTCAATTCCGCCCGCAGTCCCGATCCTGATCCGTCAGAACGCGATGGCTTTGCGCGATCCTGGGACGGCGAAACCGCCTACGTTTTCATCCTGCGCGAAGGCAATCATCTGCTCGGTGCCGTTGCCCTTTCCTGCCGCGACGGCAGCGGCGGAGTGCGCCCCTTCTCGCTGATGGTCGGCCTGCTGCGCCCGGCACTGCAGGTGCTGACGCGCGAACTCGTCAACCAGAATCCCGTCGAAGAGACGCAGAAGAGCGCGGCATTGCGCGATGGCGATCTCGCATTGCTGCTGGACTCCAATGGCGCCGCCGAAGACGGCGAAAGCGATGACTTCGGTCAGCTCGTGCGCAGCTGCGTCGATCACCTGGAGTGTTCGACGGGTGCGCTGTTCGTGCCCGGGAAAAAGATCTCCGCGACCTACTCAGCCACAGCGTCCCAGCGTCGCAACGATGCAGAGCTGCTGGACCGTACGCAGCGCCATCTGTTGGCCTGGGCGCAGGTGCAGCGTCGCACCCTGACGCTCAACAAGGCGCCGCCGAACAGCCCGCTCGGCACGTTGCCGTACAAGATCCTGGCGTGCCCGATCCGTCACGGCGCAGAACCCGTCGCAGGCATCCTGCTGCTGTTCCGCCCGCTCTCGGCCGCCGATTTCGAGCTGCGCCAGGTGCGTATCGTCGAAATGCTGGCACGTCGTATCGCGTACGTACTGCAGAACTCCTACGATCCGGCGACCGGCTTGCTGACGCGTCCCGCGTTCGAGCGGCGCGCGCTTGCGACTCTCGCGCAGGGCGCCAAGGACAGACATTGCGTCGGCTATGCCGACGTCGATCGACTGCATCTCATCAACGACAACCATGGCATGCACGTCGGCGATCAGGTGCTCGCGCGCATCGCGGAAACCATTCGCGTCAATCTGCCGCGCAATGTGATTGCCTCGCGTATTTCCGGCGATCGCTTTGCACTGTTCCTCCCCGATACGCCGCAGCACGCCGCAGAAGAATTCTTCGGCAGCCTGGTCGACAGCATCGAACAGCTCGATTTCCGGCACGAGGGCCAGCGCATTGCGTTGTCGATGAGCTTCGGTCTCGCAGTCGTCCCGGAAACGCGTCTGCCGCTATCGCATGCGCTCGCCACTGCGGAGATGGCGTGCAAGTCGGCCAAGCACCGCGGCCGCGGCCGCGTCGAGCTGTACCAGGAGCCAGTGCAGGAAGCTGTCACAGTTCCGACCGTTACAGAAACCCTGACACCCGATACCGGGGCCGCCGTACCGGTGCTCGATGCGTCCCGCTTCGAAGACGCGACGCCGGCCGTCGATCTGCGGGAAGCCATTGCAAACGATCGTTTCCGCATGGAGGCGCAGTCGATCGTCAAACTGAATTCGAAGGAACCGCCGCGACGCTTCGAACTGCTGTTGCGCATGATCGATGCATCCGGCGAAAGCGTGTCGCCGGACAAGTTCATTCTCTCGGCCGAGCGTCACGGCATCGCGTCCGACATCGATCGCTGGGTCATCCAGTACGCGCTCGAGATCCTGTCGTCCGCTGCGCCGGCGCTGCAGGGACTCGGCGCGCACTTCGCCATCAACCTGTCCAGCCAGTCCGTCAGTGACGAGAATTTCCCGGACTTCCTCGAAGCCAAGCTGCGCGAATACGAGCTGCCGCCCGGCCTGCTGTCGTTCGAGATCACCGAAACCGCCGCGGTGGCCAACATCGTGCGCGCCGAAACGCTGATCCGTCGCGTGCAGGGGCTCGGCCACGGCATTGCGCTCGACGATTTCGGGCGCGGCCTGTCGTCGCTCACGTACCTGAAGTCGCTGCCGGTCTCCGATCTGAAAATCGATGGCGCGCTGATCCGCGATCTCGCCACGGGATCGCGTTCGCAGGCGACCGTCACTGCGATCGTGCAGCTCGCCCAATCCATGAACCTCAGGACGACCGCCGAAAGCATCGAAAGCGAAGCCATCCTCGCTGCCGTCGGCCGGCTGGGCGTGGACTATGCGCAAGGTTTTGCCATCGGTCGGCCGCGGGCGCTGGAATCCGTGCTGCAGGAGATCCTGCGGGGTGCGCCCGGCGTCACGCGTGTGTCCGGATCGCCGCTCATGGCACGGCTGGCGGGCTGACCTGCGGGCGTCAGGTCCTGCGCCGCGCGCTTTCAGGGAATGCCTGCGGCGTTTAGTGGCGTTGAGCCGCGATCGCCGGCGGTAGTATGGATGTGGGTTTCGATCCGGAAGTGCACTGAACGTGAACCGATTTCACCGACCCTTTCGCATGTTGTTGCTGGTGGCGCTCGGCGTCGCCCTGGGTGCGGGTCTGTCCGTCGGTCGCAGCGTGAAGGCCGAACGACGCATTACCCCGGAACAGCCTGTCGCCGCCGTCGACAAAACCCTGCGCTGGCAGGACGCGCGACTGTTTGCCGAAGTCCTCGAACGCGTGCGCAAGGACTATGTCGACGATGTTTCCGACCAGGAACTCATCGAAGCGGCTGTCCGCGGGCTCGTCGGCGACCTTGACCCGCATTCCTCCTTTCTCGATGCCGAAGAGCTGAACGAGATCCGCATCAGCACGGCGGGCGAATACTCCGGCGTCGGTATCGAAGTCGCGCTGGAGAATGGCACGGTCAATGTCGTCGCACCGATCGAAGGCGGACCAGCGGCGCGTGCGGGTGTGCGCGCCGGAGACACCATCGTCGCCGTCGATGAAGTGCCGGTGAGTGTCGACAACCTCGATGACACGATCGATCGCATGCGCGGCAAACCCGGATCGACGGTCAAGATCACCGTCGCCCGGCGCGAGACGCCGCAGCCACTGGAGTTCACGTTGGCGCGCACCAACGTGCAGGTCCACAGCGTCAGACAGAAACTGCTCGAACCAGGCATCGGCTATGTGCAGATCTCGCATTTCAGCGAGACGACCACGCCGGATCTGGAGAAGGCCATCGCGCAGCTGAAGCAGCAGAGCGGCCGCGACCTGCGCGGACTGGTACTGGACCTGCGCGACAATCCCGGCGGACTGCTCGAAGCGGCCATCGGCGTGTCCGATGTGTTCCTCAACGAAGGTGTGATCGTCACGGCGAACGGTCGTGCCGTCGATGCGAAGTTCGAAATGGATGCGCAGCCGGGCGATGAACTGAACGGCGCACCGATCGTGGTGCTGGTCAACGGCGGGTCGGCGTCGGCATCGGAAATCGTCGCCGGCGCGCTCAAGGATCATCGCCGCGCGACCATCGTCGGTCAGCAGACCTACGGCAAGGGCTCGGTCCAGACCGTCATGCCCCTGTCGGACGGACACGCCATCAAGCTCACCACGTCGCGCTACTACACGCCGTCGGGCGTTTCGATCCACAAGGTCGGCATCACGCCGGACGTCGTCGTGGATGCGAATCGGGCAGCGACGACGACCGACAACAAGACACCTGCGGCATCCGCTCCCGCGACCGACTACGAAATCGACCTGGCCGTCGGCATGCTCAAGGATGGTCCGTCCCAGGATCCCGCCCGACCGATCCGGCAAAGCAGCCTGCAGTAGGCCCGCCCCATGCGTGCCGCCTCGGCGAGGAGCGCCACCCAGGGCTTTGCCACCAGGGCATTGCTCGGACTGGAACTGCTCGCGCTCGCCATCGGCGTGCTGCAGTTCGCGTTCGCCCCGGCGACGGTGGAGAGTCCGGTGCTGGCGGGTGCCGCGCTCGCGCTGCTGAGTCTCAGCATTCTCCTCGTGCGAATGATTCCGGCATTGCAGCGGCCTGTCGCGCGGCAGCACTGGATCGCCATCGTCGCTTCCATTGTCTACGTCACGCTGATCGCCATCGCGACCGGTGCGGCGCACAGTGCGCTCGTGACGCTCTACCTCATCCCGCTCGCGGCGATTGCGCTTGCCTTCGGACGCTGGTGGCTGGTGGCGCTGGTCGCGCTGGTCATCGCCGCGCTGGGTGTGCTGCTGGGTGCGCTGACGCCGCTGATCGACGTCGCGAGTGCGCAGTTTGCCGTGCTCATGCTCAGCAAACTCATGCCGGGACTGGCGATCGCACTCATTCTCGGCGCACTGATCGAACGGATGCAGAGCGCAGTGCAGCGCATCTCGGACCTTGCGGCCAGCGACCAGCTCACCGGCCTGCTCAATCTGCGCGCCTTCGAAGAAGTCCTGCAGCAGGAACATCGCAAGGCCGAACGCTTCGGGCGTCCCTACACGCTCGCGATGATCGACATCGACAATCTCGCCTACGTCAACGAGACGCTCGGTCATGAGGCGGGCAGCGAGGTCATTACGTCGGTGGCGGCGGCCATCGGACGTTCGATCCGTGCGTCCGACGTGGCAGCACGCGTCGGCGGCGATGACTTCATCGTGCTGCTGACCGAGGCCGACGAGGCGATGGGCGGCGCGATTGCCCAACGTATCCGCAACAACATCTACGCCAGCACCATCTCGGTGGCGAACCGGCTGATCCGCGCGAATGCGAGCGTCGGCGTCGCGAACTTTCCCCGGGATCACCTGTACCCGAAGGAACTGATGATGCTCGCGGACCGGCGCATGCAGCAGGATCGCGAGTTGCGCAAGCAGGCGGGTTGAGGGCGTGGAGAAGAAGAGCCGCAAAAGACCGCATAAAAGAGATTACTGATGCTGGGAGTCGAATGATTTCCCTTTCTTTTGTGCGGTCTTTCGCGGCGTTCTTCCTTCTTCTGGGTTCCTACTGACCCGCCACCAATGCACTGATCGCCTGCACCAGGATGCCGATCATCATGATCAGCGTCGGCAGCCCCGTCAGTGTGAAGCCCAGAGAACGACTTTTCGGATCGCGCACATAAGAACGACAGTAGATGGCGCGCCCGACGATGAAGACGACGCCGAGGGCGGCGGCCCAGGTCGCGCTCGCATAGTGCGCGAAGATCCACAGCGACGGCAGAAACAGCACGAGCTGTTCCAGCGTGTTCATCTGCACGCGGAAATAGCGTTCGAAGATATCGTTGCCGGACACGGCCGGCGCTGCGACGCCGTACTTGCCGCGCGCACGGGCAACCAGTAAACCGAAAAGCAGGAATTCGAGCAGGGCGAGAACGGTAACGATCGCGACGTAATGCATGGGGGCCTTGTAGTTATTTATCCTGAGGGGCAAGCGTACCGCATTGGCGCCGCGCTGCCGACGTTGC
>CAZBKC010000147.1:0-7726 GCA_964492345.1 uncultured Steroidobacter sp.
AATGATTGCCCTCTGGCCATCATTTATCTCCTTGTTATTGCTCCGAAATTATTGTCTATGAACGTTCCGGCAAAGCCACTTCCATGTAGCCGGAGGACAGCTCACGAACACGATCCTCGGTTCGTTGCAGTGCCGCAGTCTAGCATAGAGGCTCTCGTTTCCAGATCGGGTCTTCGTTTAATACTGAGTTCCCGACGCGTTCTCCGCGGCATCGCACAGCGATGCCATCGCATGCTGCATGGTGTCGACGGCGCGCCGATCAAGGGCATCGATCCATTCAATTTCACGTTCGGCTCGCAACCACACCATTTGCCGCCGCGCCAGATGGCGAGTGGCAATGATTGCGTCGTGCTGCGCCAGCTCCAGCGGCACGGCACCTTCCAGATAGTCCCAGAGTTGCCGGTATCCAACCGAGCGAATCGCAGGCAGGCGCGCATTCAGATCGGTCCGACGGTACAGGCCCTCGACTTCGGTCAGGAATCCGGCGCCCATCATCGCGTCAAACCGAGCGGCAATGGCGGCATAAAGTTTCTCACGATCGTTCGGCACCCAGGCGTAAGCCACAAATGCCAAGGTCGGATCCGGCGCTGCGGTCGCAGCATGCAATTCAGTCAACGTCCGCCCGGTGAGTCGATAGACCTCGATTGCCCGCTGAATGCGCTGCCCGTCGCCAGGATTGATACGCCCCGCCGCCGTTGGATCGATTCTGGCCAGCTCTGCGTGCATCGCGGGCCAACCGCGGCACTGCGCCTCCCGATCGATACCTGCGCGGACTTCAATGTTGGCGGTCGGCAGTTCGGCCAGGCCCCGCCGCAACGCGCGGAAATAAAGCATCGTTCCACCGACGAGCAGAGGCAGACGACCCTTCGCGTGACTCTCGTCGATGGCTGCACGCGCGTCGCGCACGAATTGGCCTGCGGAATACGACTCGGCGGGATCGAGAATGTCGACCAGGCGATGCGGAAACCGCTGCAGAATTTCACGCGACGGCTTGCCCGTACCTATGTCCATGCCGCGATAGACCATCGCGGAATCGACACTCACGATATCGATCGGCAGTTGCCCGGCAAGGCGCAGCGCCAGGTCGGTCTTGCCCGCACCTGTCGGCCCCATGATCAGTGCGACCGGCCTGGGACGCGATGTCGTCATTCGCTCATCTGCCGCGCAGGAACATCCGGTCGAGATCGCTCATGCTGATGCGGGTCCACGTGGGTCGGCCGTGATTGCACTGGTCGCTGCGCACGGTGCGCTCCATCTCGCGCAACAACGCATTCATTTCCAGCACGGTTAGATTGCGATGTGCGCGCACCGCACCGTGGCAGGCAATCGTGCCGAGCACTTCGTTCAACGCCTCTTCGATGCCGCGGGTGGCGCCGTTGGCCACCAGGTCTGCACCGACCCGCTGCACCAGTTCATCTATGTCAGATGCCTTGAGGAAGGCTGGGATGGCACGCACCTGCACACCGCTCGGCCCCGATCGCTCGATATCCAGACCCGCGCGCGACAGCATCGCCGCGTGCTCCTCCAGCACATCCGCCTCCGCCTGCGACACGCTTATCGCAAGTGGCGTCAGCAGTGGCTGGCTCGCGGGGGCACCTTCTCCCAAGGCGGCCTTCATGCGCTCGTAGGTCGTGCGCTCGTGTGCGGCGTGCATGTCGACGAGGATCAGGCCATCGGGTACCTGCGAAAGAATGTAGATGCCATGCAGCTGTGCCAGCGCAAATCCGAGTGGCGGCGTTTCTGCCGCCACGTTCTGCGTCGGCACCGGTTCTCCCGTCGGCGCGAACGTCGTGATCGGCGATTCGGCCACGCCCAGTCCCAGCGAAGACTGACCGCCGAACGAGCGTGTAGCGCTGCCGTATTGCGGTCCGCGCGAGGGCCAGATGCTCTGGGGATTGGCCACGGCGGGCAGGAAGGTTTCGACATTCGCAGGTGCCGGTGCGGGCGTCGCGGCCCCGGCATAGGTATCGCGAAGCACCCGCTCGACAGTGCGAAACAGGAAATCGTGCACGTGCCGTCCGTCGCGAAACCGCACTTCCAGTTTCGCCGGATGCGCGTTCACGTCGACCTGCGTCGGATCGATCTCCATGAACAGCACGTAGGCCGGGTGACGTCCGCCGAAGATCACGTCCCGATAACCCAGGCGGATCGCGCTGGCGATCACCCGGTCGCGCAACGTGCGTCCGTTGAGATAGAAATGCTGCAGGTCCGGCTGGGCACGCGCGTACGTGGGTTGGCACAACCAGCCGGTCAGCCTGCAACCCGCCGCTTCGTGCTCGACGAACAGTGCATTCGCCATGAACTCGTCGCCCACGATCTGCGCCACACGGCGCTCCCTTTCGATCTGCGAGTGAGCGGCCGGATACTCGGCCACCCGCTTCTTTCCTATGTTCAGCGAAAACGCCGTCCTGAAACTCGACAACGCCAGACGCTCGATGGCTCGCGCAATGTGCTGGGTCTCGGTGCGCTCCGCGCGCAGGAACTTGCGGCGCGCAGGAACATTGAAGAACAGATCGCGAACCTCGACGGTGGTACCGGGCGGATGCGCCGCGGGCTCGACGGCACTCAACGCGCCGTTGTCGGAGGAGACTGCGTAGGCAGTGTCGCTGTCCGCCACACGCGAGGTCAGTCGCATGCGCGACACCGAGGCGATGCTCGGCAATGCCTCGCCGCGAAACCCGAGCGTTGCCACACGCTCCAGGTCGTCGATCGTGGTGATCTTGCTCGTCGCATGTCGCGACAGCGCCAGCGCCAGTTCGTCGCGCTCGATGCCGCCGCCGTTGTCCCGCACGCGACACAGACGCACCCCACCCTCTTCGATTTCGACTTCGATCCGCGTCGCGCCGGCATCGATGCTGTTTTCTATCAGCTCCTTGAGCACGGATGCGGGTCGTTCGACCACCTCACCCGCGGCGATCTGGTGGATGAGCTGCTCTGGAAGAATGCGAATCGGCATGAACCGCGACCGGGGATGGACGAGGTCGCGAGGATATCAGGCAGGCAGGGTCGACCGGCGCAGCAATTCCTTGCGATCAGCGTGCCCGACCGACGCCCGCAGCGCCGGTGCCCTCATCGACGGCAGCAATGCGATTGCCGTCGCGCTGCTCCCGCCGCTGCGCAAAGTGGGTGCCCGGGGGCGGATTCTCGTAGAAGTAGGAACGCACCCCGTTGTGAATCGCCTCCGCCAGGCGCTGCTGATGCCGGGGATCCTTGAGACGCGATTCCTCGCGCGGATTGGAGATGAACGCAGTCTCGACGAGCATGGAGGGAATGTCCGGCGACTTGAGCACCAGAAAGCCCGCCTGCTTCACGCCGCGACGAGTCACATTGCCGATCCGGTCGAGTTCATTCATGACGTTGTCGGCCGCGACCAGACTGGCGCTCATGCTGGCGCCCTGCGACAGGTCAAGCAGCACCGAAGCGAGGACATCGCTCTTGTCGACGAGCGTCACACCGCCGATCAGATCCGAGGCGTTCTCGCGTTCCGCCAGCAAGTGCGCTGCCTCGTCCGAGGCGCCGCGTGCCGACAGCGTGTACACAGACGACCCGGCGACGGAACGATCCGTATACGCATCCGCGTGGATCGAAATGAACATGTCGGCCTGTCGCTCGCGTGCGCGTTTGATACGCAACCGATGCGCCAGATAGTAGTCGCCCTCGCGCGTGAGGACGGCACGCATGCCCGGTTCGCGATCGATTCGTTCCTTGAGCCGGCGCGCAATGGCCAGGGTGATGTCTTTCTCGCGTGTGCCCGAGGCGCCCAGCGAACCGGGATCCTTGCCACCGTGCCCGGCATCGATTGCGACGACGATGTCTCTTCCCGATGTGGGCGCGGCCTTGACGACCGTCGGAGGTTTGATCGTGGCGACGGGTGGCACTGCCTTCGCCGCGGCGGGTGCAGACGCAGCCACCGCACCCTGGCTTCCCGGCACCAGGTCGAGGACCAGGCGATGGCCGAGCCCTCCCTGCGGATCGACCGTGAAGAGCTTCGGCGCAGCAGGTCCCGTCAGGTCAACGACCAGCCGCAGATCCGGACCCTGGACACCGGCGCGCAACTGTTTGGCAAAGCCCATCCCGGCAGGCATTGCGAGATTCGTGTTCTCGAGTCGCGCGGACTGGATGTCGACGACCACGCGTGCCGGATTCTGCAGCGTCGAGAAGGCGTAGCGTGCCGGTCCGGAGAGATCGAATACAACGCGAGTGGCGTCGGGGCCGGCCCAGAGACGGATGTCCTTGACCATGACGTCGGGCGCAGCGAGCGCAGGCGACACCAGAAACAGCGAGCAGAACGCACCGAATGCGGCTCGCAAGACCGACCGGAGTGTCATTTCACACGGCGCCATCCTCATGATGGCCGTAATGTACCTCCGGCAGCGATATTAATTCAATATAAATTATGGAGATAGCTCGTAATGCTTGAGCGTCACCGCACCTGAACAAGCTGCTTCAGCAATTCCCTGCCCACCTCTCCGCGTGCCTTCACATCGACCGCACGACCGCTCTCTCCCGAGTAGGTAATGTCCAGCTCCAGATCTGCTGCCGGAATCCGGTCCGCGCCACGCTCGGGCCATTCGATGAGCAGCGTTGCATCGTCCGTCAGCAGATCGCGCAGTCCCAGCGCTTCCACTTCCCGGGGATCGGCGAGTCGATAGAGGTCGAGATGAAAAATCTGTCGGCCGTCGATCTCATACGGTTCGATCAGCGTGTATGTCGGACTGCGCGCAGACCCCATGAACCCAAGGGCGTTCAGAACACCGCCGACCAGGGTGGTCTTCCCGGCGCCGAGTTCCCCGCTGATGGTGACGACAAGAGCGCGACTGCGTTGTGCAGACAAGGCCACCCCGAGTGCGCGCCCGAGCGCACGCATCGCCTCGGCGTCCGCAATCATCAGATGCGCTGTGTCGGATTGACGCATGTCGGCAGGTACGTGAAGAGATCGCTGGCGAGCAGTCCCCGCTCGCCCCGGCGTGCCGCCATGTCGCCCGCCATCGCATGCACGAGCACGCCCGCGCGCGCGGCCTCCGCCAGTTCCGCGGTCTGCGCCGCGATGCCGGCGATGACACCGGTAAGAACATCGCCCATCCCGGGCGAGGCCATACCGGGGTTGCCCTGATCGCAGATCGACGGCAGCGCATCGCGCTCGACAACGAGCGTTCCTGCGCCTTTCAGCACGACAGTGCCACCATAGCGCTCGACGATGGCGCGGGCCGCGGCGATGCGATCCGCCTGGACGTCGGCAGTGGAGATTCCCAGCAGACGACCGGCTTCCCCAGGATGCGGCGTGAGAATGCGGCGATCTGCCTTGCACGGCGACTGCGCCAGCAGATTGAGCGCATCGGCATCGATCACTGTCGGCAGATCGCTGTGGAAGGCGCCGCTGGCGACCGCATACGCCCAGGTATCCTGACCCAGGCCGGGTCCCACGGCGATGATGTCCGCGCGCTCGATCAGAACCGCCAGCTCCGCAGCACTTTCGACGCCTCGACAGATGAGTTCGGGACGCTGCGTCACGATCGCAGCGACATTCTCCGGACGGGTCGCGACCGTCACGAGCCCGGCACCCACCCGCAATGCCGCCTCGCCGCACAGACGCGCCGCCCCTGCCATGCCGGCGCCGCCGCCGATGACCAGCACATGCCCCTGCTGTCCCTTGTGGGTCGTGCGCCGACGGCGCGGCAGCAACCGCGCCAATGCATCCTCGCTGATCCGCAGCGCCGAAGGCTGTGCGTGAGCCAGTGCCATCTCAGGTACTTCCAGCCCGTCGAACATGACGACGCCAGTGCAGTTCGGACCGTCGCCGAGATAGAAGCCCTGCTTCAGTCCGAGAAACGTCAGCGTCCGCTCAGCATGGATTGCGATACCCAGAATCCGTCCCGTGTCCGCATCGAGGCCACTCGGGATATCGAGCGCCAGGATCGGCGCCGACGCCTCGTTCACGCGCGCGATCCGTTCCGCCATTGCCCCATCGATCGCGCGCGACAGACCGATGCCGAAAATGGCATCGACGATCGCTTCGGCATTGTCGAGACAATCGTCCGACCAGTCCCGGGTGCTGCCGCCCTCGGCAACGAAATCCTGCCAGGCGCGCTGCGCATCGCCGCGCAATGACGCCGGATCGGACAACGCGATGACCACGACTTCGAGGCGGCGCGTGCGCGCCAGTCGCGCGAGCACGTAGCCGTCGCCGGCATTGTTTCCGGGGCCGCATAGAACCGCGATCTTCTGCGCGGCCGGCCAGTAGCTGCGCAATGTGGTGAGCGCTGCCTCGCCCGCCGCGGTCATCAATGCGTAGCTGGCAATGCCCATGTCTTCGATCGCATGACGATCGAGTTCGCGGACCTGCGCGGCGGTGTGAATGGCGAGCGGCAGAGTAGCCATGCCCCCAGTATACTTTGACGCTACGTTCGCGCCGCGCTGTCTGCGCCGCGATCTGCCGCATGTACGAAGAGTCCCCCACCTTTCCCGCCAACCAGCTCACCGACGACATCCGCCGGTGGGGACGCGAGCTTGGCTTCCAGCAGATCGGCATTGCTGCGGTCGGCGTGGAGATGGACGAAGCGTATCTGGTGCGCTGGCTCGAACTGCGGCGACATGGCGGAATGGAGTACATGTCGCGCCACGGTCGCAAACGTGCGCGCCCCCAGGAACTCGTGCCCGGAACGATTCGCGTGATCTCGGCACGCATGGATTATCTGCCTGCGGATGCCGCGCAGGCCGAAGATGTGCTGGCGGATCCGCAACTCGGATACGTCTCGCGCTACGCACTGGGGCGCGACTATCACAAGGTACTGCGCAATCGCCTCGCACGACTGGGCGACCGGATCGCCGAACGCTGCGTCGGAACACGGTACCGGGCCTTCGTTGACAGCGCACCGATCCTGGAAAAAGCGTTCGCGCGCGACGCCGGCCTCGGCTGGATCGGCAAACACACCAACCTGATCAACAGGAATGCCGGTTCGTGGTTTTTCCTCGGAGAGATTCTCACGGACCTGCCGCTCGCGACCGACGAACCTGCCAGCGCACATTGCGGCACTTGCAGCGCATGCATCGACGTCTGTCCGACGCGGGCCATCGTCGCGCCCTATGAACTCGATGCGCGACGCTGCATCTCGTATCTCACCATCGAGCTACGCGAATCGATTCCCGTCGAATTCCGCAAGGCCATGGGCAACCGGATCTATGGTTGCGACGACTGCCAGCTCGTATGTCCCTGGAACAAATTCGCCCGCATCGCCGTGGAGAAGGACTTCGCGATCCGGCATGGACTCGACGCACCGCAGCTCGTCGAACTCTTCGCATGGTCGGAAACGGATTTCCTGGCGCGCACCGAAGGCAGCGCGATCCGGCGCATCGGCTATGAATGCTGGCTCAGGAACGTTGCGGTGGCGCTGGGCAATGCACCTTCATCCGAGAAAGTCGTGGGCGCATTGCGCTCACGGGCCGATCACGATTCGGCACTGGTCCGCGAACACGTGGCATGGGCGCTCGCCCAGCACGAGTAGCGACCTGTAACAACTGAATACTGTAATCAGACTGTCCACTCCTGCCCCCTCCTCCGCGAAGCGGGGGAGGGGGTTGGGGAGGGGGCGTTGCGGTACCCCGCAGCGTGCGCGACGCAGTCGCACTTGCCCCCTTCCTTTCCTTCCCTCTCGAATCAGTTGTTACAGGCAACTAACGACGCGGCGGTTGTACCCTGACGTTGTCGATCAGGCGCGCACGGCCGATG
>CAZBKC010000148.1:0-7719 GCA_964492345.1 uncultured Steroidobacter sp.
GCAATGGTCGGGTGACCGAACGCCGTGTTCAGGATCACGTTGGCCGTCTTGCGTCCCACCCCCGGCAACGCTTCGAGCGCTTCGCGTGATTCCGGTACTTCGCCGCCATGGCGTTCGATCAGCAGGCGGCATGTCTCGATCACGTTCTTCGCCTTGGTGTTGAACAGGCCGATCGTACGGATGTACTGCGACAGGCCGGCGACGCCGAGCGCGAGAATTGCCTGCGGCGCATTGGCATGCTGGTACAGCACGCGCGTCGCGTTGTTGACGCTCTTGTCCGTCGCCTGGGCCGAAAGGATGACCGCGATCAGCAGCTCGAACGGCGTGCGGTATTCGAGTTCCGTGGTCGGCTGCGGGCGCGCCTTTTTCAGGCGTTCGAATATTTCAGCGATCCGGTCTGATCTCATGGGCCGGGTTCATGCCGATGCGTGATCCAGTTGCGCGCCGCCAGCAGCAGACCGAACGCGATGAAGGCGCCAGGCGGCAGCATGGCCAGCAGGAAGCCCATGTCGGCCGGGAACAATTGCGGCCCGGGTCTGCCGGCCCAGGCATCGAGGACCGTGCCTGCGCCGTGCAGCAGCGATCCGCGACCGACGAGTTCGCGAGCCAATCCCAGCACGACGAGAATGAAAAGGATCTGCAGGCCCTGGGTCAGCGACAGGCGCAATGCCGCAGCGGGTGCCGTGAGTCGTGTCCGGTCTGCATGCCGGAGAATCGCGAAATTGACGCCCAGCAGCGGCAGGAACACGCCCAGCGTGCCGCGCAGTTCGTGTGACCACGCGCCCAGCCACAGCGACAGGAGGCTGACGAGCGCCGCGAGCGTCAGCACCACCGCAGTTCGTCGCGGCTGCGGCGGCAGACGCTGCAGCAACTGTGCAGCGATGACGCCGGTCACGCAGACGATGGCCGCCGCTGCACCCAGGGCAATCCCGCCCGCCAGCATATCGCTGACGGCGAGGGCCGGGCACAGTGCAGTCACCAGCCAGACCGGTGAGATGGAATCGTCCTGTTTCATGACTGCGAAGGGTCGAGTGCGAAAATCCGCTCGCGTTGCGCCGCATGGTATTCGAGGGCGCGACGCGTAGCGCGCAGTATGGCGCGCGGTGTGATCGTCGCTCCGGTGAAGGCGTCGAAATCGCCGCCGTCTTTGCGCACGCTCCAGCGTTGCTGCGGTGGGTCGTTCAGCGACTTGCCACGGAAATCTTCCAGCCAGTCGGCGCGGCGGTTCTCGAACTGATCGCCGAGTCCGGGGGTTTCGGTGTGCCGCACCACCTGGACCCCGAGCAGCGTGCCGTCATAGGCGATGGCGACCAGAAGTTCGATCGTGCCGTGATATCCGTCGGGCGCGAAGGTGTGGAAGACGGTCGCGACCGGCTGGTTCTGCATGCGGGCGCGGTAGATGGTCACCGGTTGCGGGACACCGAGGATATCGGGGGAAGTGACGTGGATGCGGTCGGTGAGCAGATCGTTGTCGTGACGATCCGGCGGCACGAGGGCGTCGAGACGCTGCTGTATCCACGCCTGTTCGTTGCGCCGCGTGCGTTCGCGCGTGGCGCTCTCGACCATCGCAATCAGCGCCGCGAGCAGCAGCGCGATCGCGAAGACGATCAGGACCGCGGTGATGCGTTGCGGTTGTCGCGCCGGTTCAGCGTTCGTGTCCATGGATTCTCGGTACGGTGAAGCGGTCGATGAGCGGTACCGACAGGTTCATGAGCAGCACGGCGAAGGCGACTCCATCGGGATGGCCTCCCCAGGTGCGGATGACGTACGTCACGATACCGATTCCCGCGCCGTAGATCAGCTTGCCGCGATCGCTGGTCGCGGAGGAGACGGGGTCGGTCGCGATGAAGAATGCGCCGAGCAGGCTGGCGCTGGCCGTCAGGTGAAACAGCGGGCCGGGATAGGTGCCGGGATCGATCGCGTACAGGAAGGCGGCGGGAATCGCCAGTCCGGCGAGCATCGCGACGGGCGTGTGCCAGCGAATGATCCGCAGCGCCAGCAGCCACATGCCGCCGGCAAGGATGCCGAGATTGATCCAGTCCCAACCCTTGCCGCCGAATGCACCGAAGATCGGAGTGGTCGCGGCCTCCTGCAGCGTGCGACCTGTCGCGAGCGCGGTGCGCACGGCGCTCAATG
Source organism: uncultured Steroidobacter sp. (assembly GCA_964492345.1). Taxonomy (GTDB): domain Bacteria; phylum Pseudomonadota; class Gammaproteobacteria; order Steroidobacterales; family Steroidobacteraceae; genus Steroidobacter. The sequence continues at coordinate 2,137 of CAZBKC010000148.1, forward strand.
GCGTCGGTGACGTGATCGCATCCCAGCGCAGCGGATCGGGAAGCTGTCCCGCGAAGATCGTGTGCAGCACGTCGCCCAAGGACAGGTCCATCGTCTGCAGCCCGGCGATATCGGGCGGGAGCCAGCGCGACAGGTGCGCGGGGAACGACACCAGCAGCACGGCATAGCCCACCATCGCGGGATTGAAAGGATTGGCGCCGAGACCGCCATAGAGATGCTTGGCGATCAGGATCGCAAACGCGGTGCCGCTGGCGATCAGCCACCACGGTGCGAGCGGCGGCAGACAAAGGGCAATCAGCATCGCGGTGATCACGGCACTGCCATCGCTGAGGAATGGCCGCAGCGGTTGCCCTCGCAGCCGCAAGGCCAGCGCTTCGGCAGCGAGGGCCGTCGCAATGCCCAGTACGATCTGCACGAGGATGCCGGGACCGAAAATGACGACGTGCAGGACGATCGCCGGCAGCAGCGCATAGATGACCAGGCGCATGACGCGGCCGACGCTGTTCTGTCCGACCGTGTGCGGGGCCGTCGCCGCTGGAAACTTCATGACTTGCGGCCCGTCAGTTGCCGGCGTTTCTCTGCGAGCCGCGCGCGCTGGTCCTGCTCGATTCGCAGCAGGCGTTCGCCGCGCGACTCGTAACGCAATCGTGCCGCCGCCGCGTCGCTGCGCGCCAGCAAGGCCGATTGCACCGGAACCTTGGCATCGCGGAACTGCCGGGTCAGCGGGATCTGGCTCGGACAGACGTAGTCGCAGCAGCCGCATTCGATGCAGTCCATGAGCCCGAGGCGTTCCAGCGCCGCCAGATCGTGCGCCTGCGCATGCCAGTGCAACTGCTGCGGCAGCAGCGAAGCGGGGCAGGCCACGGCGCAATCGCCGCAACGGATGCACGGCATCTCGACGCCACGCGGCTGCAGGTCCGCCGATGTCGCGGCGATCACGCAGTTCGTGGCCTTGACGAGCGGCAGGTGATCGCCGCTGAGGCCGAGCCCCATCATCGAGCCGCCCATGATCAGTTGCTGCACGTCGTCCGCATAACCGCCGCCATCGGCGATCAGCGCCGCAATCGGTGTGCCGATCCGCGCTTCGAAATTCCCCGGCTCGCGTACACCCGAGCCGGTGACGGTCACGATACGGCTGATCAGGGGCTCGCCGTCGCGCAGCCAGCGCGCGACCGCCGCCGCCGTGCCGACGTTCTGAACGACGATGCCGATGTCCGCCGGCAGGCCGCCGCTGGGCACTTCCCGGCCCGTGACGGCGAGGATCAGTTGTCGTTCCCCGCCCGCCGGGTAGATGTCGCGCTGTACGCTGATGGCGATGTCGTCCTGGTCGAACAGCGCCGAGCGCAGGGCAGCGGCGGCCAGCGGTACATCGTCCTCGATGGCGATGGTGCAGTGGTCCGCGCCGACGGCCTGCCTGAGGATGCGTGCGCCGAGAATCACGTCGGCCGCGCGTTCGCGCATGAGCATGTCGTCGCAACTGATCCAGGGTTCGCACTCGGCGCCGTTCAGCAGCAAATGCAGATTCCCGGGGCCGCTCGCACGGCCCAGTTTTGCGGCGGTCGGAAACGTCGCACCCCCGAGTCCGACGATGCCGCCGCGTGCGATATGGGCGCGCAGTTCGGCCGCAGACAGGGATCGATAGTCGATGGCGGGCGGCGCATACCGCTCGTCGCGTGCATCGTTGGCGATGACGATGCTCTGCGTGGAGTCAGCGCGATAGGCAGCTTCGCGGGGTTCGATGGTGACCACCGTGCCCGAAACCGGCGAGTGCAGCCAGGCGCTGATGTCGCCGTGCGGTTCGGCAACGGGCTGGCCGAGCAGGACCCGATCACCCGGCTGCACGATGGCCGCAGCCGCGGCACCTGCGTGCTGATCCAGCGGCAGGATCAGTTCGTCCGGTACCGTGGCGGATCGCAGCGGCGTTCGCGTGGAACGCTCCTTGTTCGCATCGAGCTTCAGGCCGCCACGAATCTGCGGATTCATGGTGTCATCCCGTGACGAGGGCGTGCGGCAGCATGCGCTGCATGCCGGCCGGTGCGGGTCGCATCTCGATGCAGTCCACCGGGCAGGGCGGAATGCACAACTCGCAACCCGTGCAGTCGGCAGCGATCACGGTGTGCATGAATTTCGAGCCGCCGACGATGGCATCGACGGGACAGGCCTGAATGCACTTGGTGCAGCCGATGCATGTCGCCTCGTCGATCACGGCCACCGCGGGAAGCGCAGGCATGACGCCGAACTGCGGATCGACCGCTCGGGACTCGCGCCTGAGCAGATGGGCGAGCGCGATGGCAGTCGCTGCGCCGCCCGGCGGACATTGGTTGGTGTCGGCCTCGCCGCGGGCGATGGCGGCGGCGTAGGGACGGCAGCCATCGAACGTGCAGCGCCGGCACTGGGTCTGTGGCAGCAGATCGTTGATGCGCTCGACCAGTGCGGCTTCGCTCGTCGGGGGTGAACGCAGCCAGAGCAGAATGGCACCCAGGCAGGCAGCGAATGCGGCGGTGATCAGCAGTGCCGCGAGCATGATCAATCACGAACGATGCCGGTCAGGCCCATCAGCGCGAGCGCCATGAGTCCGGTGGTGACGAGGGCCACCGGCACCTCGCGGAACGGCAGCGGAATACGTGCCGACGCGAATCGGCCATGCAAGGTCGTGAATGCGAGCAGCAGGACGGCGAAGGCCGCGCCGATGCCGGCTCCCGACCACAGCGCCGCGGAGACTGCGGTCGTTTCCGCCGACATCAATGCCGTTGCGATGACTGCCGGGTTGCCGATCAGCACCCATGCGAGCGCCGCGCGTACCGGAGTCCACGAGCCGAGTTTCGGCATCACGGCAACGACCAGCGGCGCGAACGTCAGGATCACGATGACCAGCACGAAGGTGCGCAGGTATTCGATATCGAACGGGCGCAGAACCGCATGTTCGACGACGTAGGCGGCTACAGCGACGGTGGCAATCAGGATGAACGTGGCGAGCGCCAGGCCTGCGCAGTTGGAATAGTCATCCGTTTCCTCGAACAGCCTCGTCCCCAGCAGGACCGGGGCGTAGTGGCTCACGAGCACGGCGCTGAGCAGGATGAGGAGAAGGGCGGACATGGTGAGAAGGGCTGCTGGGTGCTGGGCTGCTGGCCAGAAGGAAGATGAAAGATGGTGCTCTGTGGTGTCTGTGGGGGCCGGCTTTAGCCTAATGCCACTGCATTAAGCCGATAGCTGCTTTTCCGCCCCTTCCTCCGCTTGCGGGGGAAGGATGGGATGGGGGCGAGCGAAGCGATCCGGCTCTTCTCATGCTGCCGCTACTCCCCTCCCTAACCCTCCCCCGCAAACGGAGGAGGGAAAGAAACAGAAAGCCCGGGCGCTTAATGCAGTGCCATTGGCTTTGGCTGGCCTGGGATTGTCGGGCTGAAGCCTGACCACAGGAAGAGCCTCATCTGAATTTCCCAGTCAAAAGTCAGCTGGGTCGCAGCCTAGTAAGAAAGTTGACGGTTGACAGTTGACAGCCAGAGCGAGCTGCTTTTCATCGCTCGGGGTCGGCCGCAGGCCGATGGAGGCTAGTTTTCCATCGCGCTTCGCGCGACCCGCAAGGCATGAAAGGGCGCGGAACATCCTCTGACTAACCGCCATCCGCTAACCGCCAACCGCTAACCGCCAACCGCTTCTTTCAGCCCTTACTTCACCCTCATCCCCGGCGCGGCGCCCGCATCCGGCGACAGCAGGAAGATGTCCTTGCCGCCCGGACCTGCCGCCAGCACCATGCCTTCGGACGTGCCGAATTTCATCTTGCGTGGCTTGAGATTGGCGAGCACGAGCGTCAGCCGTCCGACGATCTGTTCGGGCGTGTACGCCGAGCGGATGCCGGCGAACACGGTGCGCTGTGCATCGCCGATATCCACGGTGAGTTTCAGCAGCTTGTCCGCGCCTTCCACTGTTTCGGCGGCAGCGATCCTGGCAATGCGGATGTCGATCTTTGCGAAGTCGTCGACGGTGATTTCGGGAGGGCTTGAGGCTTGAGGCTTGGGGCTTGAGCCAGAAGGGGTGGGCGGAGTCTTTGCGGTTTCGTTGGCGCTTTCGAACAGGGCTTCGAGCTGTTTCGGATCGACGCGCGTGATCAGCGGCTTGAATGTGCCGAAGTGATGGCCGGCGGGAAGCAGGCTTGCCGCGTTCCCGCGCGCAAACAGATTCCAGTCGAGCGGGCCGCAGTTGAGATAGGTCTCGGCCTGCTCTGCCAGCGCCGGCAGAATCGGCTTCAGGAACAGTGTCAGCGCCTTGAACGTGGCCATCGACGATGCGCAGATCTCGCCGAGCTTCTGCAGGCTCTCGGCATTGCCGGTTGCGTCCTTCGACAGGATCCACGGCTTGTACGCATCGATCTCGGCATTGATCGCGTCGGCGACTTCCATCGTCAGGCGGATGGCCTTGCCGAACTCGCGCTCGTCGAACGCTGCGCGTATGGCTGCCTGGTGTTCGAATACCGCGGCGAGTCCGCGCGACTGTCCGGGCAGCGAAGGCATGCGGTTGTCGAAGAACTTCGCGATGAAAGGTGCCATGCGGCTCGCGATGTTCACGTACTTGCCGACCAGGTCCGAATTGACGCGCGCGATGAAGTCGTCCGGGTTGAAGTCGATGTCCTCGACATTCGAGTTCAGCTTTGCCGCAATGTAGTAGCGCAGCCATTCGGGATTCATGCCGATCTCGAGGTATCGCAACGGGCTGATGCCGGTGCCGCGCGACTTGGACATCTTGGCGCCGGACACGGTGATGAAGCCGTGCACGTAGACATTGTCCGGCACCTTCTCGCCGGCAAACTTCAGCATCGCGGGCCACAGCAGCGTGTGGAAATAGATGATGTCCTTGCCGATGAAGTGGATCTGTTCGACGTCCGGCGCTGCGAGGAATTCGTCGAAGCCGCGCTGCTCGCCGTTCGCGCGCGCCTTGCCGCTGTCGAAATAATTCTTGAGCGCGGCGAGATAGCCGATCGGCGCATCGAACCAGACGTAGAAGAATTTGCCGGCCGCATCCGGAATCGGGATGCCGAAGTAGGGCGCATCGCGGGAGATGTCCTTGTCGGTGAGCGCCTGATCGCCTTCGCCTTCGAGCCATTCGCTGGCCTTGTTCCTGACGGCCGGTTGCAGGCGCGGCTTGCCGTTCTGCCCGGCATTCAGCCATTCGCGCATGAACTGCCTGCAGCGCGGCTCGGAGAGCTTCACGAAATAGTGATCGGAAGTGCGGCGAACCGGTGTTGCGCCCGAGAGCGTCGAATAGGGATCGATGAGATCGGTCGGCTCGTACGCCTTGCTGCACACTTCGCAGGTGTCGCCGTACTGGTCTTTCGCGTGACAGTTCGGGCACTCGCCCTTCACGTAACGATCCGCCAGGAACATGTTCTTCACGGGATCGAAGAACTGCTCGACGGCCTTCACGTACACGAGCCCGGCCGACTGCAGTTCGCGGTAGATGCGCTGTGTCAGCTCGGTATTCTCCGGCGAGTGCGTCGAGTGCCAGTTGTCGAAGGCGATGTGGAAGCCTCGCAGGTACTTCGCGCGATCGGCCGCGATGCGCGCGACCAGTTGTTCGGCCGTGATGCCT
>CAZBKC010000149.1:0-4151 GCA_964492345.1 uncultured Steroidobacter sp.
TGAATCCGGGATGTCGCGACGCGATCACCTGGCCCACACCGCCGGCACGCATGACCGCACCGATCTCGACGGGAGGAATGTACGAGCGGCCTTCGTTCATCCAGCCGCGCATGGCCGGATCGAGCGACAGATACAGCGTCTTCACCAGCACCTCGTTGTCGCCAGGCTGGCGCACCGGTTCTTCGACGTAGTTCCAGTCGCTGCGCTTCGGCAGACCGACGGGCCGCGCTGCAAGGCGGAACTGATGATTGAGCTGCGTCATCTCCATGCCCTCCCCTGAAAAAGGGAAGCAGCATAAGAGATGAGGCAGGACGAAAGTAGCGTCGCGATCCTTGTCGCTGCTGACACGTGCCGCACTCATTCATGCACAGGGCATGGCTGCCCGGAACTTCTTCGAGCATGATGAGCGACAAGTTCACCGAGATGGGTATCGCCTTTGCGGCGAATCCGAAAAGCGATGCCGGGATCTACTGGGCGCAGGTGTTCGGAAAGCCGAAGTGATGGGTAATGAGTGACGGGATGAAGAGCAAAGGGAGCCTCTCTTCCCACCTCGTCACTCGTCACTCGTCACCCTATTTGTCCAGCAGGCTGCGCAGCATCCACGCGGTCTTCTCGTGGAGCTGGATGCGCTGCGTGAGCAGGTCCGCAGTCGCTTCGTCGCCGGCCTTCTCGGCAATCGGGAAGACAGAGCGCGCGGTGCGTACGACAGCTTCCTGGCCTTCGACGAGCTGGCGGATCATATCTTCGGCCTTCGGCACGCCGTCCGATTCCTTGATCGACGACAGCTTGCCGAACTCGGCATAGCTGCCTGGAGCGTAGAAGCCCAGGGCGCGAATGCGTTCGGCGATCAGGTCCACGGCTGTGGACAGCTCCGTGTACTGCGTTTCGAACATCAGGTGCAGCGTCTGGAACATCGGTCCGGTGACGTTCCAGTGAAACTTGTGCGTCTTCAGATAGAGCGTGTAGCTGTCGGCCAGCAGACGCGAGAGTCCTTCCGCCACTTTGGTGCGATGTTTTTCGGGAATGCCGATATCGATTTTCACGGGCAATCTCCTGGCTCGTTTTCTGGATGACTCAACCGTACGCCGACTGCTTCGACGCGTGCAACAGCCAGTGGCGATCGGCGGCAGCGATGCCGTCGATGGCTATCCGGGCTCGTGGCACACGGCCTCGACATTGTGCCCGTCGGGATCGAGCACGAATGCCCCGTAGTAGTTCGGATGGTAGTGCGGTCGAAGTCCCGGACCGCCGTTGTCGCGACCGCTGGCCGCCATCGCAGCCTTGTAGAAGCGATCGACGATATCGCGGCTGGATGCACGAAACGCGACATGGATGGGTGGGTCGTTGGGCTTGCCCTTGCCGATCCAGAAATCCGGTTTGGGAGGCACACCGAACCCGGCACCCTCGTATCCACCGGTATCCTCGGGCTTGAGTTCCATCAGAATCCGATACCCGAGCGGCTCGAGCGCCGCCACGTAGAAGGCTCTGCTGCGTGCAAAGTCGCTGACGTTGAGACCGGTGTGATCGATCATGGCTCAGGCTCCTTGCATCGGATGGGCCGACTGTAACTCATCCGGCCTGCATCCCGAGGGCGGCGCCTGTCTGTGACAGGCATTCAAGCCGAAGCGCGCCGCTCTACTACAATCCCCCGCATGGACGACAACAACGAAACGACCGCGCCCCGGCGCAGGTTCCGCAAACGGTGGGTTCTGTGGGGATTCGGCCTGCTGTGGGCCGCGGTCGGCGTGTGGAATACGGTGCGGCCGATGCCGCCCGGCACCGACATTCTCTCCGCGCCGGTCATGCTCGATCCCGCGAACGTGCAGTTCCTGACCGACCTCACGTACAACGATCCGCGCGGAACGCGCCTCCACGAGCACAGGATCTTCGATGAGGTGCTGCGCATCGTCGATGAGGCCGAAAGCTTCATCGTCGCCGACTTCTTCCTGTTCAACGATCTGATGGGTGTCGCCGATGCGCCCCACCGTACGCTCAGTCGTGAATTCGCGGATCGGCTGATCGCACGCAAGGCCGCGAAGCCGGGCCTGTCCGTGCTGGTCGTGACAGATCCCATCAACGATGTCTACGGCGGCGCACCCTCGGCATTGCTGCAGGAACTGCGCGGCGCCGGCATCGATGTCGCGGTCACCGACCTGCGCAGGCTGCGCGATTCAAATCCCGCGTATTCGGCGCTGTGGCGGCTGTTCGCCCAGTGGTTCGGCAACGCACCGGGCGGCGGCGCGATGCCCAACCCCTTCGATACCGAGCCGGCGCGCATCTCGCTACGCAGCTGGCTGGCGCTGCTGAACTTCAAGGCCAACCATCGCAAGCTCATCGTGGCCGACCGCGCCGACGTGCAACTGGTCGGCCTCGTGACCTCCGCGAACCCGCACGACGCCAGCAGCGCGCATTCGAACGTCGCGCTGCGTTTCGTCGGCGCGCCCGCACTCGATCTCGTGGCGAGCGAACTGGGCATCGCCCGGTTCTCCGGCTGGGAGGGACACATCCTGGCCGCGGCGCCCGAAATGCCCCCGGTCGATGCAGCCCAGGCCGTGCAGCTCGCGTATCTCACCGAAGCGGCGATACGCGATCACCTGCTCGATGCGATCGACACCGCGCGCAACGGCGACTCGATCCGCATCGCGACGTTCTATCTCGCCGATCGTGGCATCGTCACCGCGCTGCTTCGTGCAGCGAAACGCAATGTCGCGGTGCAGCTCATCCTCGATCCCAATCGTGACGCCTTCGGCCGGCAGAAGGACGGCGTACCGAATCGTCCGGTCGCCAACGAACTCGTGACGCAAAGCGCCGAACGCATCCAGGTGCGCTGGTATCGCACCCACGGTGAACAGTTCCACACCAAGCTGGCGCTGATCTCCCATGGCGACCGGCTCATTGCATCGCTCGGCTCAGCCAATCTCACCCGCAGAAACATCGGCAACTACAACCTCGAAGCCAACGTGGCTCTCGAAGTCGATCGTCAGTCGCCGCTGGCCATGGAAATGCAGGCGTACTTCGAGCGCCTCTGGACCAATCAGGGCCCGCCCGGCACCGAATTCACCTCGCCTTTCGGTGTCTACCAGGACACCGACCGCCGTCGCTACTGGCGCTACCGGTTCATGGAAGCCACCGGCCTCAGTACGTTCTGAACCGGAAAAAGGCATTTCACACAGAGTGCACAGAGCACACAGAGTCGAAGGAGAAGAAATTCTCCACGGGGAGCACGGGGAAAGAAATTTTCTTGTTCCGACCCCCGTGTTTCCCCGTGATCCCCGTGGAATCCTCCGCTTCCTTGTCTTGATCTCTGAGCTCTCTGTGTGAAATCCGGCCCCGGTCGGTTTCTTGCATGCCCTCGGATCGATGCACAATGCGTGGGCATCCCGAAGAGCGTCGTGACCATGAATACTGTCGTCAAACCGATTACCCAGAACGCCGACATCCGTTATCTCGGCAAGTTGCTGGGCGATGTCATCCGCGCCTATGGCGGCAACGAAATATTTCAGCGCATCGAATACATTCGTGCGAGTTCGGTCGACCGCCATCGCGGCATTGCCGATGCGTCGCAACTGGCGCGCGGACTGGATGCGCTGACGCTGGACGACACGCTGGCGTTCGTGCGCGGATTCATGCTGTTTTCGATGCTCGCGAATCTGGCCGAGGATCGGCAGGGACGACTCAACGAATCCGGCAACGATGTCGCCTCGGTGCTGCAACAGCTTGCCGCGCAGGGCATTTCGGCCGAACGCGCCAGTGAACTGCTCGATCGCGCACTGATCGTGCCGGTGCTGACGGCGCATCCGACGGAAGTCATGCGCAAGAGCATGATCGATCATCGCAATCGTATTGCCGAGCTGATGCGTCATCGCGATCTGGGGCGCCAGGAGACGCCGGAAGGCGATGGCATCGAGGCAGCGATCCTGCGGCAGATTGCACTGCTGTGGCAGACCCGGCCATTGCGGCGCGAGCGCTTGTATGTCGCCGACGAAGTCGAGATCGCGCTGACGTATCTGCGCGACATTTTCCTTCCGGTGCTTCCGGCACTGTACGCGCGCTGGGAACGGGCGCTGGCACATCGCCCGAAGAGTTTTCTGCGACTCGGCAGCTGGATCGGCGGCGATCGCGACGGCAATCCCAATGTCACGGCGGAGTCG
>CAZBKC010000149.1:4161-6095 GCA_964492345.1 uncultured Steroidobacter sp.
AACTATCTCGATCAGTTGCACGCGCTCGGCCAGGAACTGTCGCTGTCGACCGAACTCGCCACGGCGAGCGAGGCCGTGCTGACACTGGCGCGCAACAGCGGCGACACGAGCCCCGGACGCGCGGACGAACCGTATCGGCGCGCCGTGATCGCCATCTATGCGCGGCTCGCGGCAACGTACCGGAAACTGACGGGCCACGCCCCGCCGCGTCCCACCTCATCGACCGGCGAACCCTACGAGAGCGCCGAGGCGTTGCGCGCCGATCTGGTCGCCGTCGCGCTGTCGTTGCGCGAAGGCGGTGCAGGCCTGCTGGCCACGGGCGGTGCGCTCGGCCGGCTGATCCGGGCGGTCGAGACCTTCGGCTTTCACCTCGCCACGCTCGACCTGCGCCAGAACTCCGATGTGCATGCGCGCGTCGTGGCCGATCTGCTCAAGGTCGCCGGTGTCGAGGCCGACTACCTGGCGCTGGATGAGACTGCGCGGGTGGAGCTTCTGCGCAGGGAACTGGCGAGCGAACGATTGCTCGCCAGTCCCTTCGCAACCTATGCCGAGGACACCCGCTCGGAACTGTCGATCGTGCGCGCCGCCGCGCAGGCGCACGAGATGTACGGTCCGGCCGCGATCACGACGTACATCATTTCCAAGTGCGAAAGCGTGTCGGACATGCTCGAAGTGAACGTGCTGCTGAAGGAGGCGGGACTGTATCGGCCGGGCGACCCGGCAGCCGCCGGCATCATGGTCGTGCCGTTGTTCGAGACCATCGGCGATCTCGAACGTGCCGCAGACATCATGCGTGCCTGGCTCGCCCTGCCGCAGATCCGGCAGGCCGCCGACCGCCGCGGTTATCAGGAAGTCATGGTCGGCTATTCCGATTCGAACAAGGACGGCGGTTATCTCACGTCGGTGTGGAGCCTGAATCGCGCCACGCGCGAACTGGCAGCCGCCTTCGCGGAAACGAAGACGGCGATGCAGATCTTTCACGGCCGCGGCGGCGCCGTCGGTCGCGGTGGCGGCTCGTCGTTCGCGGCGATACGCGCGCAGCCGGCCGGCACGGTGCAGGGCCGCATCCGCATCACCGAACAGGGTGAAGTGATCGCCGCCAAGTACGGCACGCGCGAAGGCGCGGCGCTGAATCTCGAATCGATCGCGTCCGCGACGCTGCTCAGCTCGTTCAGGCAGCCGGTGATGGCATCCCAGGAAACCGGACGCTTCGCGCAGGCGATGGGCCGGATCTCGGCCGCCGCATTCGCAAGCTATCGCAGCCTCGTGTACGAGACCGACGGCTTCAAGACCTTCTTCCGGCAGATGACGCCGCTGCTGGAAATCGCCGAACTCAAGATCGGTTCGCGTCCCGCATCGCGCACGAAGTCGGATCGCATCGAAGACCTGCGCGCGATTCCATGGGTATTCAGCTGGGCCCAGGCCCGCGTGATGCTGCCCGGCTGGTACGGCGCCGGTCATGCATTGAAGACTTTCCCCGATCAGGCGCTGCTGCGCGACATGGCGCAGGGCTGGCCGTTCTTCAAGGCGACGCTCGACAACCTGGAAATGGTGCTGGCGAAGTCCGACATGGCCATCGCGCAGCGCTACGCGACACTGGTGCAGGACCAGACCCTCGCAACACGCATCTTCGATCAGATCCGCAGCGCCTGGACCGAAACCCACGACTGCCTGCTGACCATCACCGGCCAGTCGCGATTGCTGGAAAACAACGCCGCGCTCGACGAATCGATCCGCCTGCGCCTGCCGTATATCGAACCGTTGAACCTGTTGCAGGTGGAACTGCTGAAGCGTCATCGCGCCGGCGAAAGCGACGCCCGCGTGCGCGAAGGGATTCAGCTTTCGATCAACGCCGTGGCGACGGCGCTGCGCAACAGCGGGTAACAGAAGAGAAGCGGATAGCGGTTAGCGGTTGGCGGTTGGCGGTTAGTCAG
>CAZBKC010000149.1:6105-7716 GCA_964492345.1 uncultured Steroidobacter sp.
CGCCAACCGCTAACCGCTATCCGCTTCTCTCCGCTCCCGATCGGCCGCGACGATGGCGCTGGTCTTGCTGGCAATCTCCAGCGATACCTGCTGCATCGCCGATTCGAAGGCAGCCGCGACGGAGGTCAGCCGGTTTTCGCCGGCCTGTTTCGTGGTCGTCGCGGTGATCGTTTCGATCAACTGTCGATCGCGGATCCGGATCAAACGGCCGGTCAGACTGACGCGCACGGTGGGGATGGCGGCTCCGCCGGCATACTCGGCCTGAAAATCGCGTACCTCTATATCCAGCAGATATTCGCCGCCGATGCGCGCCTGTTCGGCTGCCACGCTGCGAAACAGTTTCTGTTCCTGCAATGTCGTGACGAGGAATGCCTGCACTGTGTCGAGCACCGTGCCGCGCCACAACGCGCCGCGGTAGTAGTCGAGTTCATGGCCACGAATGACGGCGATGCGCTCGGTATCGAGTCCGGGCGCAACATCGGGACGCCCCACCGCGAGATCCACCTGCGACGCGGCCGAGGGCGTGGCGCTGACGGCAGGCGGCGGCGTTGCCATCACGTAGCGCGTCGCGGCCGGCAACTCGCTGTCGAGCAGCGAACCGCAGGAGGCCAGCAAGAGGCTGATTGAAGCAAGACAGCAGTGAAGGATCGGCCGCTGGTAACTGGCAGCTGGCGACTGGCCAGAAGCCCGAAGAGAATGCCCTGCACGTCTTGCCAGCCGCCAGTGGCCAGTCGCCAGTCGCCACTTACTCATTTCGCTATCTCGATGCCGCTCACCGGCGGCTCATACAGAATCTGGGAGGGATTCTCCTGCAGGCTGCGCGACAGGTCGCGGAACTCGCGGGCTGCCGATCGGGTCTCGCGAATCAGCCGCTCGACTTCGAACAGACCGGTGTTGGCAAAGTGACCGAGCTGGACTTCGCTGTCGGCGGCGAAGCGATCGATGCGCTCGGAAACCTTTTCCATATTCTCGGCGACCCTGCCGATGCGCTCGACGGCTGCGTGCAGTTCGGGACGCACATCCGTCGTGATGCCGCGCAGACTCGCGGCGGCGCCGTGAATTTCCCTTACCGTAGCCTGCATTTCCACAATCAACTGCTCCACGTTGCGTGCGCTCTGCGGCAATCCGGACGAGGCCTCGCGCAGGTTCGCCAGGGTCTTCGACAAGGCATCGAGATTGTCGTCGGACAGCACGCGGCTGACACGTTCGAGCAGCGCGTTCGCCCTCGACATCAGCTCCGGCATGCTGGCGAGGAAGGCGTCGAAATCGGAAGCGACCGAGTCGATCACGCGATAACGCTTGCCCTGCTCGAGGTCGGCCGTCTTGTTCACGTCCGGCACTTCCTTGAGATTGATGTAGAGCAGGCCCGTCACACCCTGCAATCCCAGGCTGGCGCGCGTTGCCGAAGAGATCGGCGTGGCGCGGTCGATATCGACGGTCACGACGACCCGACCCGCATTGGTGCGATCGATGTCGATACGGCGCACGCGCCCCACGTTGACACCGAGATAGCGCACCGGCCCACCTCGTTCGAGACCGCTGACGCTGCCGGCGAAATAGATTTCGTAGGTCTCGAAATCGCGGGAGTCGCGGGTGTCGGTGTACCAGAGC
>CAZBKC010000150.1:0-1041 GCA_964492345.1 uncultured Steroidobacter sp.
ATCGACGGATACGCCACCTTGGCCATCGTCGCCGCCGTGGCCACGGACGAGCCGCAGATCGCGCCGAATCCTGCGCACGCGAGCACGGTGGCCATCGCGAGCCCGCCCCGCAGGTGACCGATGAAGGCATTGGCGGCCCGAAACAGCTCGTGCGACAGGCCGGCGCGTGTCGCGAGGTTGCCCATGAGGATGAACAGCGGAACCACCGACAGCGTGTAGCTGCGGCCAGTCTCGTAGACCACGGTTTGCGCGATCGCAAGGGCCGCGCCCCAGCTCCAGTCCCGCACGCAGGCATAGCCGACGATGCCCACGATGCCCATGGCCACCGCGATGGGCACTCGGATCAAGGCGAGCGCCAGCATGGCCAGCAGGCCGAGCAATCCCGCCGTCATTGCCGCACCACAGCCTTGGCCAGGTGGATCAACGCGCTCGCACCGGTTGCGAGCGCCATGAAATAGACGAACGGACCGACCAGGATGCCCAACACGTCCGTGGTGTCACCATAGGCACTGACCTTGCCGGCTTTGACCCAGATCAGCCAGGCCAGCAGCAGCATCGCGGCTGCCGTCACCGCCTGGGTGGCACGCGCAAGCCAGCGGCGTCCGTTGGGGCCGAGCAGGCGATCGATGAAGTCCATGGTGACATGCTCGTCGGCGCTCGACACCAGCGGCAGTCCCGCGAAGATGAGCACCAGCATCGCCAGCTCGGTCAACTCGAAGGCGCCGCTCAACGGCCGGCCGAAGAGATAGCGCAGCACGACATCCGTGAACGTCATCGCCATCAGCGCCATCAGCACGGTCGCCGCACAGGCGCCGAGCGCCGTGTCGACACGACGCATCATCGTGCCGGCGGGTACCGCAGGTGCAGGCGCCCGAGGGTCGCCGCCGTGTTGGCTCACCGTCCGGCCTCAAGCTTGCGAAGTTCCTCGCGAAACTCGGCCAACATGGCCTTGCCGTCGATGCCCTTGGCTGCATAAACGGCCTTGATCTCCTCGGCGGATTTGAAGCGGCCGTCCTCCTGCACGATGGTGCCCCACGGCAC
>CAZBKC010000150.1:1051-7711 GCA_964492345.1 uncultured Steroidobacter sp.
GCGCCGGTTCACCTCGTCGACCAGGGGTGCCGGCGCGTTGACGACTGCCACCCCGGCACTGCGCAGCACTTCGTATCCGCGACGGTCGGCCTCGTCCCACGATTTGCCTGCAAGCCGTGCGAGGCGCTCGCCGGAGAGCCCATCGATCGCATCCTGATCGCGTCGGTCCAGTTTGCTCCACCGGTCTTCGTTCATGAAGACGGCGAACGAGGTGCTGTACAGGCCGCCTGGAAAGATGGTCGCCTGCCCGATCACGGTGTGAAGCTTGAACGACGCGACCGATTCGATCGGAAACAGCGTGCCGTCTGCGACGCCGGAACTGAGCAGTTCGTAGGATTCGCCGGCCGACTTCACGAAAGCCGAGGCACCCAATGCGCGCGCCACGGCCTCGGCAACTCCGCCCCCGGTGCGCAGCTTCAGGCCTTGCAGGTCGCCGATCGACGAGACGGGCTTTTTCGTCAGCAGCTGGCCCGGCCCATGGGTGAACACACCGAGCAGTCTGACGCCGCGGTATTCGCCGGCCTTGTGCAGGTGGCGCCAATAGACGCGCGAAAACGCGACCGACTTGCTCTCGGCACTCGACCCGAAGCCCGGCAACTCGGGCATGAACGTGACGGCATGGCGTGCCGGGGTCAAGCTCGATGGCACGTACGACACGTCGACCAACCCGTCCTTGACCGCATCGAAGGTGCCCGGCGGCGCCGACGGGTGCTGCGCGAGCATCAGCGCATCGACGCGTCCCTCGGTGGCCTTCCTGACGTCGTCGCCCCACTGCCGCAGCAGCACCGTGAGATGGTGTGCCGGTGGCAGCCACGACGACATCGTCATTCGGCTCTGTCCCCAGGCGGGCAAGGTCCGACCGAAGAAGCCCGCGCCGAGCAGGCCCGTCACGAGTTTGCGGCGTGTGGCGCTCATCCACATTCTCCCGGGTGATGGCTATGCTTCATTGGCACACTGCAAACTTCCTGTGTCAATCGTCAAACTCGGTTATTTATGAATTCACCGCCTCCGCCCAACCCTACCGGCACCCGACGACGCCGTACCTCGGCGCGCGCACGCGTGGCCGCCGACATCGAGCTCGAGATCCTCGCGCTGGCCTTCGTGAACCCACTGCTCGGGCAGGACCGCGTCGCGCGCGAGCTGCGCGCGAGGCGCCTGTTCGTCTCGGCTTCGGGTGTGCGATACGTCTGGCAGCGCCACGACCTTGAGACCCTGGCCAAGCGGGTGCGCGCAGTCGAGGCGCGCTTGAAGACCCGCAGCGAAGATCCCAGCCCCGAACAACGCGCGGCGCGCGAACGCGTCGGCGCATCCCGGCGGCTGCACCGCGCGGCCGCTCAGCTGGCAACCGACGGCGAGTTCCAGCGCCGCCGCTACATCGTCACCGTGGCCGCGACGCTGTTCCGCGAGTCTGGTTACGACGGCACCTCATTGCGAGACATCGCGCGCAGCGCCGGCCTGCCGGTGGGTTCGCTCTACTACCACTTCCCCTCCAAAGACGAACTGTTCGCGGTGGTGTACGAGGCTGCAATTGGGGACGTCACGCGTCAGGTCCGGCGTGCTGTTGAGGGGGCGAAGGAGCCCTGGGAACGGCTTCGCACGGCGTGCGCTGCCCACCTGCGCATGCTCTGCGCCCCGGACGAATTCGCGATCGCACCCTTGGCGGCCAACCTGCCTGCACTCGAGCCACGGGTCCGCGAGCGCCTGATTGCGCTGAACGATGGCTACGAGGACATCTACCGCACCCTGGTCCGCGACCTCGCGTTACCGCCCGCCGTCGATCCCACCCTGCTGCGTCTGCAGATCCTCGGCGCGGTCATTTGGACCTCGATCTGGTACCGCTCCGGCAAGGCGAGCCCGGAACGCATTGCGGCCAACTTGGTCGACGCGCTTCGCCTTCCACTCGAGCGGCGAGTGCGGGCAGCCCCCTCGACGAGGCAGGGCGATAGCGGTCGCCGCACGAAGGCATCGCATGGCCTTAAGAAATGAACTGGACGTGGAGGCGCAGGCGAGCCACGTGGCGGCCGCCGGCCTCGCGATCACGACGCCGAGCATCGATCGGCGGGGCGGGGTCGCGGCCAACCGAACTGGAAGCCACGCTGGACAAGCTGCGCAAGGAAGGCGCGTGCGAAGGCAGCCCCGCACCCGGGCATCGCCCCGGTCAGCCGGCGGCGCGCGCCCGCAACGCCCCCGGGCCCTGCCCGCGCACGCGGCGGAACTGGCGCGCGAAGTGCGAAGGGTCCACGAATCCGCATCGTTGCGCAATCTCTGCCACTGACAGCCGGGAGAAACGACGATCGCCGAGCATGCGCTCGGCTTCGGCGAGCCGCAGATCGCGCAACACGCCCGCAAAGGTGCGTCCTTCGGCTGCAAACGCCCGATGCAGACTCCGCAAGGACAGGGCACCTTGCTGCGCAACGTCGCGAGCCACCAGCCCTGCGTCGCCAAGCCGCTCGCGCATCACAGCGAGGCAACGCATATAGGACCGGCGTAGCTTCTGCGGAGGGGCGGGCGTGGCTCCGAACGCCAAGCCCATCAGCGCACCGAGCTGATCTTCCAGCAGTTCAGGCGGCAAGCCAGGGTCAGTCGCGAATTCCGGCGTCAGTGCTTCCTTGAATGCTCTCAGCGCAGCGCCCCAGCCCTGGCTGCCGTCAACCGGACGCCCCAGCATGGCGACGGGATCGGGCAGCCAGCGGCCCACCCAGTCGGTCGGCAACTGCAGTGAGAGATGGTGCAGTCCGTCGGGAAAGCCGAAGTCATAGGGCTCCCGTGAATCCACCAGCACGGTATCGCCAGGTCGCACGACCGACTCACGACCCGCGTGGTGCAAGAGCCATGGGGTGCCCAACTGGGTGATCAGATAGAGATAGTTCTGCTTGCCCCTGGCGATCGCCAGGCGATCACGACTGACGTCTTGCGCGGAGCCTGTGGACTCATATACGCCCACACCGGCCAATGCGCTCTGCCGTATCGAGCCGAAGAACCCGTCGTACGACTTGGGTGTGGCCTTCATCTCCAGGAAGGATTCGCAGATCGAATCCATCCAGTAGGCGAGCCGATGAGACTCGCCAACCGACTCCGTTGACCAACGCCTGACTTGCCCGCCCATGGCTGTGTTTGAACACGACGGCAGAATTGTGCGGCGACCGGAGGTGGCTTTCAATCCGGGTCAGCCCCCAGGTTGGCACACCCGGGCCGCTCGATTGGCACAAATGACCCACTGCGGCATTCCCTCAGGGACTACGCTGAATCCGAGCAGCCCAAGTCCGTTGCCGCCGCCCACCTCTGGAGACAAAAGATGGCAGACCTCGATCGAGTCATTGGCGAAGCCGTTTCGCGGCAGGACGCACCTTTTCTGGTCGCAATGATCGGCAACAGCAAAGGCATCCAGTGGTCTGGTGTAGCAGGCGATCACAGCCCGGGCAAGTCCGCTACGTCAGACACGGTATTCCGCATCTTCTCGATGTCCAAGGCGGTGGGTTCGACCGCCGCGATGATCCTGATCGACCGCGGCAAGCTCGACATGGAGACGCCGGTCGAGCGCGTTCTGCCCGACTTTGCAAAGATCCAGGTTCTCGACGGATTCGACGGCGACACGCCACGTCTGCGCCCGCCCAGGCTGAAGGCGACGATTCGCCACCTCGCCACGCACACCTCAGGTTTCGCGTACGAGTTTTGGAACGCAAACGTGCCACGCTGGATGCAGAAGACCGGTCACCCGACGATCATCTCGGGCCTGAAGGCGTCGCTGTTCTACCCGATGGTCTTCGACCCGGGTGCGCGCTGGGACTACGGCATCGGCGTCGACTGGCTGGGCCAGGTCGTCGAGGCCGTCGACGGCCGCCCTATCGACAAGTTCTGCCAAGCGGAGATCTTTGGCCCGCTCGGCATGTCGAGTACGGCGTTCGAGTGCGAAGGAGCACTCGCGCAGCGCTTAGCTTCGGTGAGTGCGCGCGGCGAGGATGGAATTTTCGCACCGTTCGAACTAGCGCCACCGGCACACCCTGAGTTCTATGGCATGGGGCACGCACTGTATTCGACCGCCGGCGACTACATGCGATTGCTGCGGATGTTCCTCAACAAAGGCGCGCTCGATGGTGCACGGTTGCTCAGCGAGAACGGCGTGCGGACGATGCTCGCCAACCAGATCGGCGGACTGCGCGTCGCGAAACTGGTGACCCAGGCGCCGCCGATCACCGCCGACGTCGACCTGTTGCCGGGCACGCCCAAAACGCACAGTTTCGGCTTCGTGCGCACCGAGCAGGATGTCCCTGGCATGCGATCGGCCGGCTCTCAGGGCTGGGCTGGCGTGCTGAATACGCACTTCTGGTTCGACCCCACGAAGGACCTCGCCGCAACCATCATGACCCAGTCCTTGCCCTTCGTGGAGCCGCGCTTCATGGCCCTATACGAGCGATTCGAGCGGGCCGCGTACTCGCAATACTGAGAGTTCACGCCACGCTCGGGAGGCGACAGCGCCTACTCGCGCAAGAAGGAGCCGATCGCCGCCAAGGCGCCGCGGGCCAAGGACTTCACCAACGAGCGTGTGGGCAACCATCGATGGCTTGCACGCGTTGCTCCCGAGGTTGGGACCTCGGACGTCTCAGACCGCACCAAGCGTCGCAATCGCCCTGAGGGACGCCTACCTGTGGGTGCCTACCGCTGTGTGCCCTCCTTCTGGTAACTGCCTCCTGTTCGCCTGCGACGCGAGCATGGCCAGGTGAGATGCCACGAAGCTGCCCGTGGCCAGCGGCAGGAACTCGCCGGAACGCACGCATAGAGGCCGGTGGCTGACGTCCGCTTTGCGCTGCATTGCAGTCGCTGAGCGTCGAAGGTCGGCAGTACGCTGCATAGGCGTCGGTCGCCATCGACGCTCCAGCAGTCGAGCCCGACCCTGAGCGGTCCGTCGACGTCTCAGGAAGCGGTCACCGACCCAAGCATCAGCCTGACCAGTGCCGACGTCAGAGCCATATGAGTGGCGCGCGTAAGCTAAGTCGAAAATATTCGCCCAACAAGTAAGTCGCCTCGCCGAAAATCGAAAACAGAATAACGATTGCGCCCCGGCCGCCGACTCCGTGAACTTTCAGCAGCTCCGCTCCGTCCGGGAGGCCATCCGGCAAGGCTTCAATCTCACCGAGGTCGCCGAGGTCCTTCACACCTCCCAGCCCGGGGTGAGTCGCCAGATCCGCGAGCTGGAAGACGAACTCGGCATCGAGATCTTCGTGCGTGCCGGCAAACGGCTGACCGGACTGACGCCGCCGGGCCAGACGGTGCTCCCGATCATCGAGCGGCTGCTTCAGGAAGCCGACAACCTCAAGCGCGCCGGGGAGGACTACGCATCCGCCGGCCGCGGCATCTTGACGATCGCCGCGACGCACTCGCAGGCCCGCTATGCGCTGCCACCGGCTGTGCGCGACTTCAGCGCCATGCACCCGGAGGTCTCGCTGCGCCTTCACCAGGGGTCGCCCAAGCAGGTGGCCGAACTGCTGCTGGCTGGCGAGGCCGACATCGGCGTGGCCACGGAAGCGCTGGCCGACTACGCCGACTTGGTGGCTCTGCCCAGCTACCAATGGACCCATTGCGTGATCGTGCCGCCGAACCACGCGCTCGCCGTCGATGCCGAGCGCGGCAACCCACTCACGCTGGAGCGACTCGCCCAGTTTCCGATCATCACCTACGAACCCGGCTTCACCGGCCGCAGCCACATCGACGACGCGTTCAAGCGGCAGGGCATCGGCTTCAATCTCGTGCTGTCGGCCATGGACGCCGACGTGATCAAGACCTACGTGGATCTCGGCATGGGCGTGGGCATCATCGCCGGCATGGCTTTCGACGCGGCACGCGACAGTCATCTGCGTGCCGTCGACGCACGCCACCTGTTCGCATCCAACATGACGCGGGTCGCGTTGCGCCGGGGCAGCTTCCTGCGCAGCTACGTCTACGACTTCATCGGCACCTTTGCCTCCCCGCTGACCCGCGAACTGGTCGACCGGTGCCTCGCCGCTGAACCCGGCACCCGCTTCGACATCTGACCTGCGATTGGCGACGGTGCTCCGAATGGCGCTCTGCGGGGCCGCACTGCCTCGCCGGGCTAGATCGCTGCCGCAGGGTCGCTCGAAGCTTCTCCAGCGCCGAACCGGGTGACGCGGCGCGGACGCAGGTGAACCTGGGCACCCGGCTCCAGGCGCATGCGGCCGCGCAAGGCGGTGTAGGACTCGCGAGGCAGTTCGACGTCCACGTAGCTGTCGTCCGACTGGCGCTTGAACTCGATGCGTGTGTTCGGTCCGACGGTCAAGGTCTGGCTCAGGGTGACCGGCCAGGTGTCGTCGCCGGCCTCGGCCAGGATCTCCAGCTCGTGCGGCCGCACGTAGCTCACAGGATCGCCGTCGGCGCCCCCAGGCGCATGGCCGAGCCGCCCGTGGAACAGGTTCACGTCGCCCAGGAACTGCAGTACGAAGGGCGTGGCGGGATGGTCGTAGACCTGGTCCGGCGGGCCCTGCTGCTCGATCCGGCCCTGGTTCATCACCACGACGCGGTCAGCCACCTCCATCGCCTCATCCTGGTCATGGGTGACAAAGACGCTGGTCACGTGTACCTCGTCGTGAAGCCGCCGCAGCCACCGTCGAAGCTCCTTGCGCACCTTCGCATCGAGCGCACCGAAGG